>NZ_JAYMZR010000073.1:0-38772 GCF_035828615.1 Streptomyces sp. H27-D2
GGAACCCGGCGCCCACCCGACGCGACAACCGGGCCGTCAACCTGCCCCAGCCCGGAAAGAACCGCACCTCGCAAACACAGAGTCCCCGTCAGCACACCGACGAGGACTCATGAACGATCGAGGCTAGACGCCCTCCGGCTGTGGCAGAGCGAGGTGGATTTTGCCGCGCTTGAGGCGCACGTCGAGGCGGACCCGCAAGCGTTCTTCGCCCAGGTACGGGCACTTGTCCGTGACGACGTACCCCCTCCGGCCATGTTCATGGGTGCCACTCTCACCGAGCGGATCGCCGTAGCCACCGCGGCGCCGGCATCTGAGTGAGTGGTCGGCCTTGGGGACCAATCGTGCAACGGATAGCGGTAGCGGTGGCTCCGATTCACGGTCACCTGATTCGCCGCTCGTTAACGGCGCCCCAACGACCAGGAGCCGCCCTTTCACCGCACTGGCCCCGGCTGCGCCGGCATCGTGACCTCGCCCGGTGCGGTCTGCACGCCCACCACGGGCGGCGGATTAGGCCCAGCGATGATCGCCTGCACCATCGCCGTCACGATCTCCGCCCGCTGCTCCGCGGACAGTTCAGCCGTCGCCGCCAGACGCTCCGCCGCGAGGTACCGAGAGAACTCCAACGGCTGATCGAAGTACGCTCGGAGATGACCCGCCGCGGTCTCCTGCGACCTCACGAACGTCCGAGCCACAAACCCCGACAGTCCAGCCGACACCGCCCCCAGCCCGCCGGCCACGACCGCCCCCGCCGTCGTGCTCGCCACCACAGCAACCCCCGCGAAACCCACCAGCAACGCGAACCCAAGCACCATGGCCCCTTGTGCATTCCGGAACGACCGCGTCGCCTGCCCCTGCGCAATCCGGTGGTAGGAGTCCAATCGGGCATGAGTCAGCTCCCACAACATGGCCAGCGATCGGCCGGGTGATTCGGCCCCCGGCCCCTCCTCGCGGAGCGCCTCCTCGAACGATGCCTCGGCCGCGCGCACTCGAGTGTCAACTGCCGGACTATCTCGTTCCTTTACCTCGGTAGAGACTGCGTACAGGCATACAGTGCAGAGCACTGAAAGGAAGAGCGCAGTAATCCACGGGTCCGATGTCTCCCAAGGCGGCCGTCCTGACTCCTGATCGAGCTGGTTCAACATGCTCAGCGCCAGCACCACCATGAAGACCCCCGGAAAGATCACCACGGGAGCGATCCACCACCTGCCAGTCACCCACATTGCCAAGCGGCGCACGTTCTCATTCATGACACAGCAGCATGACGTCACTCCCGCCAACATGTCCGTGGAACCCGGCAAGACACCCAGCCCTCGGGCGCGCTGTGATGCGCATGCCCGGCGCGGCCGCCGTGGTCACCGCGATGGTGACCGCCGCCTATACGCTGCTCGCCGCCGCGGCGGAGGGGACCACCGTGGTGGTCGCGGTCGGGTGCGGCGGGGGCGCCACCGTGCCCCGTTGTTGGCGACGTAGGCTGCCAGCCAGATGGACCATGTCGACCAGCTGCGAGCCGAAGCGGTGCAATGCGACATCGACGAGGACCTGCTTACCCGCCGGCGCAGGCACCGCCGCGGCGTAGTTCCCCGATACGACGGGCAGGGTAGGGAGGCCCGGGGGAGAGGCCGCCGGGCGGAGGGGCGCAAGCATGGGGTTGCACGGGGACACCGCTACGGACTACGCGAGCCGGGCCGCGAACTTCCAGGGCGAGGGAAAGCTGACGGACGCGGTGGGCGAGGGACTGGCCGCCGTCACGCACGCGCTCCTCGAAGTCGCCGACGCGATCCGGGAGAACACCGCGGCGCAGCAAGAGAAGTAAGAAGAACCCCGGAGGGCCACGACCACGGTCGTGGCCCTCCACCTTTGCCTCTGGACTCCGGATAAGCACATATTCGGAGTCCAGACCGCGGGGGCGTCGCGCTCAGACCAAGCGCAGTACCGGCCTGGTGTCGGGCATGCCCAGCAGTTCCCGTACGCGGGCTGGCGTCCAAGCTAGATCCTGTGCCAGCTCCCGCATGCTCAAGCCGGTCTCCTGTACGGCCAGGTCGAATGCCTGGGCAAGCAGGGTGGGCTGTTCGCCTGTGTAGCCGCTGACCGGCTCGGGGGCGAATCCGGGTTGTCCGTCGAGCGCACGGAGCCGTTGGTAGGTTCTGCTCGCTGTCGCGTCGGAGATCAGTCCCAGTTCTCGGCAGCGGTAGACGAGGGAGTGGACCGAGACGCCCCAGGTCCGGCGCAGGCCCGCCAGGTAGGTCAGGTCCATCCGGCGAGGCAGCAGGGGCAGGATGCTTGTCTGCGGCGTAAGGAATTCTGCTGCGAAAGCGTCCGCTTCGCGCTCCTGCCTGCTGTCGCCGGTGGCGTCGCCGTGCAGCACCAGGTGACCGAGTTCGTGGGCAGCAGTGAACCGATGACGGTAGACGTCGTTCGCCCGGTTGCGAGTCAGAATCACCAACGGCCGCGCCGAGCGAGATGAGAACGCATCGACTGTTGAGGCGGCAGCATCTGCCTCGGCCGGCAGCACCACCACGATGCCGTGGGATTCCATACGTCGAATGAGGTGAGTCACCGGGCCATCGCCCAGTCCCCACTGGTGGCGCAGTTCTTGCGCGGCGGCAGTGGGCTCCGAGGGCAGAGCCACCCCGGGATGGACCTCCCCGCCGGCGAAGCCGGGGAGGTCCACATGCGGCAGCTGCACTCTGCGTTCCAACGCGTAGGCCAACTCCCATACCTGCTCGGCGAACGCCAGCGCCCGCTCCCTCTGCGCCTTTGGTGTGCTGCGCAAGCTGCGGAAGTGCGCCATCGACGAATCGAGGCGAGGGCTGGGTCGGCCCGCGATGAAGAACTCCATCGGCACGTTCAGAATCGTGGCCATCCGCGGCACCACATCGGGTCGGGGACGTGAGACGCCCGTCTCGTACTGACCCACCGCCGCCGGCGTAACGCCGAGGCGCTCGGCTACGTCCTTCTTCGTCATGCCAGCAAGGCGTCGGGCTTGGGTGAGCCGGGCTGGCTCGAAGGCATCAGACACAGCGCGGGGAGTGGCTGTGCGTTCTTCCAGCCCGGGAAGGACTGGGTGATCAGTTTTCATCGTCCTCGTTTACCAGGGGCTTGGCCGGAGGGGCTTCGGTTGTGGGGGTGACATCCAGCTTGCGGTCCGCGTTGGGGCGGGGTGCCAGAGCAACGAGGGGCTGCTCGCCCTCGTCGAAGCCCGAGTGGTTCGTCTTCTGCTGCGGGATGCCGAGTTTCAGGGTCGGGGCGGCCGGCAAGGGCAGCGGCTCCGGGTCAATGATCCAGTCCAGCGAGCCGCTGTCGTTCGCGAGGGCCGCCACGCCCCAGTAGGGCTTGAGGAGCCCGGCCGCGTTGCAGGCGAAGGGGATGAGCACCAGGCGCGTGTCCTTCGGCAGGGCCGCGAGCTTGGGGCCCAGCTCTACCGAACTCGGATCGAACTCGTACTCCCCGAAGATGTCCGCCTGCTGCGAGGGAGGAGCGAAGGCGAACAGCTCCCGGATCACTGACCACACATTCTGGATCTTCGCGGTCCGGACGCTGCTGTCCTTCTTCGAGAAGCAGAACGGGTACAGCAGGGCGTTGCCCACTCGCACCAGCTCGAACTGGAAGCCGTTGGGCTTCACTAGCTCAGCGCCCGGAATGTTCTCCAGTGCCGCACTGACGCGTTCGTAGGCTCCGCGGTACCTCGCTACCCCGTGGACCTGAGTGGACGATACGTCAGCTTCGAGATGGGACGCCTGAGCATTGGCCTGCATGTCGACCAGTGCCTGGCCGATTCGGTCCCGCACGAGCTGAGCCGTCTTCTCGTCGTCGAAGAGGTCGCTGGCCCAGGCAGAAACAGGGATGTCCATGTAGCGGACCCTCCGGTTCGTCGCTTCACATCGAAGCGCGTCAGTAGTGCTACCACTTTAGTTGATCTCAATCAAATTGCGCAGCTGCTTTCGTGACGGAAGTGCAGGGAATCTTGAGCCTTGCGGCGAGAGCTGCGCTTCGGGGCGGAAATGCCGGGGAGGGCAGGGGACGGCATGGCCAATCCACTGGAGAGTCCGGACCTCTTAGGGTGCTGCGCCGGGCCGCGGACCCTGAGCGCGTTGTCCTTCTGATCTCGATGGAACGGGCGATGGGCCATACCATCCCCGCGCAACTTCGGACAGCCCAGGCTGCGGCTTAGCGCCGGGGGGTGCAGATAGGGCGTATGCGGCGAGTCACGGATGGCGGCCGTCAATCCGGCCTCGTTGCCCAGCCAACGGGGACACCTCCCCCTGGGGGGCCGGGTCGGGGGTGGTCTGGTTGCGGGGAGCAGGGCTCCGCTCAACCTGACAACGCCGTCAAGCGGGCAGCCGGCCGCCTACCACTGCGCGAGCGCGTCTTCGAGCTGGCCCCACAGGCGCAGGGGGCCGTGCTGGTGGACGGTCCACCCGCCGCTTTCGTCCGGTTCGGTCCATGCCTGTGACCCGGTGGCCACGTCGAGGAGGACCGCGTCGTCGCCGGAGCGCAGGAGTCCGGCGGAGGGGGCGGCGAGTTGCGCGAGGAACTGTGGCGTCCAGTCCGAGAGGAGAGCGGGGTTGACCCGGGTGGGGGCGGGTTGCGCCGTGGTGCCGGAAGTAGGTGGGGCGTGGGGGCATCCCGTGGGGGCGGGCGAGCATGTAGGAGACCGGTTCGCCGGTGAAAGGGCCTGTTGCGCCGCCGTTCTCGTCGACGGTCAGGAGGATCAGTCCCGAGGCCATCATCCAGCCGGAGAGGGTGACGGTGATGGTTTCGTTGATGTCTGTTGGGTGAGCGTTTCGGTTTGCTGCTCGCAGGGCGGTTTGTACGGCAGCAGCGAGGCCATGCCGAGAGGCAGCTCACTTCTGCGACGGTGCGGCCGGGTGCGGGATGTCAGTGCCCAGGCGTGAAGAAAACTCTTGATTTTTTTCTCTTTGCGTGCTTTAGGGTGATTTATCCCTTGACGGCTGCCTCGAAAACACCGACTATTAAACGTCAGAACCGTCAGAAGTGTGAGAACCGTCAGCGCGGGGATAATGCTTCTGTGAGACACACCGGCTCCTTGGAGCCACCGCTTCCGAAGGGAGGACGGAACCATGTCAGAACAGCAGTGGCGTGCAGCCACGACCCAAGCCGTTGCCCTAGCCCTCGGCCTGTCGGCGTCCAGTGTCCGTGCCTATGCGCGCGCTGGCCGGATCCCCTCCCGACAGACGCCAGGTCTCCACTACCGCTTCAACATCGAAGAGGTCCGACAGGTGCTGGCCCCACCGGAGGTTCAGTTCATGGCCGATCTCCCTAGCATCGACTTGGACGAGCCGGCAGTCTTCGTCGGCTCCGCTGCTTCCAGCGTCGATCCGATCGCGGATCCGGATGTCCTTGGCCGTCTCAGCGCTCAAGCAGCCTTCTCGAGCATCGCTCTCTATGAGCCGTCTACGCCCACGCCTGTGGCAGCCATTAAGCCCGATGCGGGGGCGGATGCACTGGGGCGACTAGTAAGTTACACAGGGCAAGCAGCCGTCGCCGTACTCGCGAGGGCTTAGCGACACCACTGGGGCGGGCTCGTGGACAGAGAAGACGACCAGCAAGAATTGCCATCTGAGCAGGGCAATACCGGTTCGGCTCTTCTCGCTGTCTCGGGGGGTAAATCACTGTCCTTCACGGCCCTCAGCCCTCCAGCGCAGGGCGATCTGGTCTCGGGCCTAACGTTGGCCATTGGCGGTGTCGGGCCCTCAACCGCCAGTGGCCTTCCCCAGGGATCCTGGCCGACCGACGGACATCCCAACGACGCTTGGGCCGCTACCGTCTTGAGCCCCACGGGGTGGTACGTGCTCCTGAGCCAGGATTGCGACCTCGTCCGCGACCCCTCGGCTGAACCCACCGTACTTGTCGCCCCTGTCGTGAGGATCGGGAAGGCCAAGTGGGATGAGCTAGGACGCCTGTACTCAGCTCGCTACTTCGCCTTCCCCCGCGAGAAGTTTTCGGGTCTTGCGGATGATGAAGGCGTAGCTGTAGATCTTTCCTGGACGTCGTCGGTACTCAAAGGCTCACTACAAGCCGAAGGCGTAGAGGCTCTTCGACCTCTAACTGGCCCGAGCCGCAGGGAATTTTCGGTCTGGCTCTCACAGCGGACCGGACGGGTCTCGATGCCAGATGAGATCGTCACAGGTGTGCTCGACCCTGCCTATCTAGTGCGTTCCAATCTCCTGAAGAAGTTCCTGAAGGCCTCCCAAAGCAGCTCCCTTGATCCGGTAGTTCGCGTTGTCGGGGGGGTTGAGAGGTGGTTCGTCGCGCGCAGAGAGAACAAGATCACCTTGTTTGGCCAGCTGACGCTCCTCTCCCTAACGCGCGCCGGCCTCCTCGGACCGGCAGGGAGCGAGATTGACGGGGCCACAATCGAAGAAGGGCGGGCTGCCCTCCAAACAGCCATAATCGAGCGCATGTTCAAGGCTGCGAAGACGGACAGTCCCACTTACGAGATCCGCGTGCTTCTTGGGCAGCTCGACTACATGAGAGCCAGTGATTTCGCTGAGTTCTCTCCCCTTATTCGCTAGGTTTCTTCTCGCTGTGTCGGTCAGCAAGTCCACTCAGATCTCGCCTATGGTCGTCACTTGGGCTGCCAGGCGATCGTCTCGCAGCCTTCCTCGGCCCTGTTGTGGCGGTTTGGTGCTCCCCTCGCTGTCACTCTTGGGTGAAATGTTCGACTTTGCCGGTTCAGTGCCGCCCGGAAGTACTTCAAGCCCGGCGCGGCCGCCCTCGCCGAGGTCACCAGCCTGCTCGCCCCCAGCGACCGCTGAACCGCGACGCCCTGGGCTGCCCAGCCCGCGGCGGAGCCTTGTCAGGCCGGACGACGCGGTCTGCCAGAAGGCCGGTTGAGATCTCTAGGCTCTGCCCATGTCGAAGCAGCAGCGGGGCAAGAAGCACCGGACACCGCAGAAGCGCGTCTCCCGTCCCTCCGTACCGCGTCCGCGCAGGGAGGCTCCGGCGCTGCCGGGGAGCATGGATCTCATGGCGCGGATGCTGGGGCACGCCAAGCCGGAACAGATTGTGGAACTGGTCCTGCCCTACTTGTGGGTGGCCCTCTCCGACGGCCGCGCTCCGGCGAACATCTGCGTCGATGCGTGCCTGACGCTGCGGAACGCCTACGGCCAGCTGGGAGTGAGGGCCGAACTGCTGCCGGTCACCGTGGCCATCCGGAAGAAGAACGGCGCCGGAACCCTCTACGGCGCGGGCTCATGCGCGGTCTTGCCCGGGGACACCAGAACGACTCTGCGGGGCGGTGTCCAACGCCAGCTTCACAGGCGCCAGGCCGCGTTCCCTGGCCACAGCCGGCCGTCAGTCCAAATTTGCTGCTTTGGTGGTTGTAGAGGGCTTGGAAGCCTACGATTATGGGGTTCTTGGCGTATTTGAGTTGCAGTCGCAACAGGTCCTCGCGGTGTGCCCACCAGTGGGCACACCGAGTCCGGGCAGCAGGATTGAGCGGGATCGAGCGGGATGGAAACGGATAGGAAGTCCGATTCTGTCGTAACGAATTGGTAAAACCGCAGGTGGGAGCGTTGCTCATTTGGGGTTCGAATCTCCTAGGCTCCACAATCAAATGCCCTCTGACCTGCGGAAACGTGGTTTTGGAGGGCTTTTTTGTGCCCCTTGGTGGGCACATAGGTGCCCACGAGGAGCGGCGGACCCTTGCGGCTTCGGGGTTGTGAAGTCTTCTTGCTCTCCCGTGGATCTCCTAGGCCCAGGGATGGCGTCGTGCCTGTGGTTCGGCGGGCTGGGCAGCTCGGATTCTTCGGTCCGTGCGGCGCGATGTGCGTCTGGAGCGCTCCGCGTTCTGCTTGCCGGTCGGGGCTACTGCGCCTCGGCGTCGCCCTGGCCCTGTGTTTCTTGCGAGGCTGCTGTGCTGATCTCGTTGGGCTGGATGTCTGCCGGGAGGGTCTTGATAGCGTTGTGTGAGGCGGGTTGAAGTAGAGCCCGCGGCGTCTACGCGCACGTATACTCGTGCTATGTCTGATGTCATGATCCGTGTGCCGGCGGAAGTCCGGGATCGCCTTGCCGTGCTCGCTGAGGCGCGAGGGACGTCTATGCGTGCTGTCATCGAGGAATTCGCCCAGTCCACCCTCACTCCGGAAGAGCGTCGTGAGCGTGCGGAGCGGGCTCGTGCCTATATGGCCGAGCAGTTCGGGCACTACGTCACGGACGAGGAAAGCGCTGAGATGGGGCAGAAGATGCGTGCGGTCGCTGCTGCGCACCGTGCGGAGACCGTCGGCCGGTGAACCTGACGCACTTCGTTCTCGATACGCCCACTCTGCTGGGGCTCGGGGGCAACAAGCAGGTGTCCGGCCTCGTCCACCGCGCCTACATCGAGGCGGACGCGCGGCTGTGGGTGCCGTTGCTGTCGTTGGTCGAGGCAGAGCGGGAGCGGCCTGGGATCATCGAGCACATCGGGCAGCTGGAGGTCCTTCACACACTCGACCTCGATTACTCGGGGACCTACGAGGTGATGCTGTTGCACCGTGAGGGTGTTCCGGTGGGGATTGCCGCTGCGATCCATGGGGTGCGGAGCCTGCTACTCGATCCGGACAACGATGCGCTGGTGGCGACGGTCGCGCCGGAGGCATACGAAGGGTCCGGGGTCCGGGTCTTCGACCTCAACCGCTGAACCCAGCCTGTTCGTAAGCACTTCTGTGGGGGTCTGGCCCAAGTTGTGTGAGCCGACTACCTAGCGTCACGCGAGGAGAACGCGCTTGCGAAGAAGAGGGAATCCGGCACGGCCGAACATTTGCCTTTTAAGCATTTTGATCCGGTTGGCTGCCCCCTCGACAGGACCTGAGTTCCAGGGACTGGTAAGTCCGGCGGTCACCGCGTCAAAGTCGCTTTCCAGTCCGGCGGCGAAGGTGCTGATGCCGGGCAGGCCGGAGGTCATGGCGTCGGTGATCCAGCCGGTCAGGCGTCTGCCGTCGAGTGTGGTGAGAATTTCCGCGAACGAGCTGATCAGTTGGGCTGCGACCTCCAGCTGCGGGCACTGGTCGAGAACCGTTTCCCTGCGAAGTTTCTCTTCTTCGGCGAGGGTGGCGGGGTGCCGGGTGAGCCAGCCGGTGACCTGCCGGATTGAGGGTGCGGTGGGTGGGGGCGGGGTGCCGTCCGTCGCTGTCAGGGCCCGGCGCGTCCACTGGTTCACGGTGGAGTAGTTGCCCCGGAAGCCGCGTTCGGTGATCTCCCGGTGCAGTGCGAGGACGGTCACGTGGCCTGCGGTTTCGGCCCAACGGTGTTCCAGGTAGGGCTTGAACGGATCAAGTTTGCTGGGCTGTTGGCGCTTGCGGCCTCTCACCATGTCCTGCCAGTTCTTGGCGCGTGCGTACCGCTGGACGGTGTGACGGCCCCAGCCCAGGTACCGGGCGATCTCCCGCAGCCCCATGTTCTGGGCCAGCAGCTCGTGGACCAGGGCATGGTGAGCGCGAGCGCGCTCACCATGCCCATCGGGCGCCGTGTCGAAGGCGATTCCATCGGCTATTGCGGGTTGATCATCGGCCGCTCCACCGTGGAGGAGCCTGAAATCGACTATGAGCTGTTCCAGCGCGCGCATGGGCGTGGTTACGCGTCACCTTCGGCATCACTCCGGGCTTCGCCGAGAAGCTGCACGAGGCCCTCGGCTACAGCGGGGCCGTCCGCGTCGGCGACCGGGTCGAAACCTCCGGCCAGGCCGGGGTGGACGACGACCTGGTCATCCCCGACTCGCTGGAAGACGAGATCATCCAGGCTTTCGACAACGTGGAGCGCACGCTCACCACGGTCGGCGCGACATGGAAGGACGTCATCCAACTCAACTCCTGCCACCAGGTCGCACCGGGAGATGACGCCATCGGCCACGACCACAACACGGTGATGGCCGAGCAGTTCCGCCGTCGCCTCGACGGCCGCGCGCCGATCTGGACCGAGACCGGCGTCACGGCCCTGGGCCTCGCCGCCATGCGCGCGGAGATCCGCGTTACCGCCATCGTCGGCTCCGGGAACTGAACCCGGAGCCGAGTTCCCGCATTGCGGCAGACACCCTGGCCTCACGGACGCCGGCGGCGCGGGCGACCGCTCTGTTCCCGCCGTGGCCGAGAGACTGCGCCTCCGCTCGACTTCACCGATCTCGACCAGGGCAGGGATCGGCTCCGAGGTTCGAAGACCGCTACAACGCCGCGGCACAGCCGTTCCAGTGGAAGTTCACACCTCCGACCTGGACGATCTGCCGGCCCGGCTCGAACGACACACATCCGCCGACCGACAAGAAGAATCCTCCATTGGCCTGACAGCGTGATCAACCCCCCGAAGGACTCTCGGCACCGACCACGAAGCAACGACACGCTACTAGGTTTGTGCTGGTCAGGGATGGGTCTGGCGGATCGCGCCTCGCGGGCTCGACCCCAGGGCGTAACAGCTGGTTGTCGCCCGATTCGGTGGCGGCACGGATCCGTCAGCCGTGGTGCAGGCAACCCATATGTGCAGACCAGCCCGCCGTTCAGAGGCGGCACTCGCGGTGGCACCAGGTGAACAGGGCCAGGGATTCCCTGAGCCACTGGTCGGCCATGATGCGGAACGCGCTCTGCGTGATCCGGCAGGCCATCGGCAGGGCACGGAACCCGAGCAGGTAGGGCGGCTGCTCGCCGTCGAGGTTGTACACGGTCAGGGTGGGCGCGTACCACTCGATGTTCCAGGCGTTCGCGGCTGCGGCCGCCGCAGCCAGCTGGTCGTCCTTGAGATAGCGGTCGTCGGTGGCCATCACCAGCAGCATGTCGTTGCTCGTCGCCGCGAAGTCGAGCTGGATCTTCCGCTCGGCCTCGGGATGGTCGAACTCGATGGTGACCGAAGACGCGGTGACCTCGTACGGGCGGTGCTGGCGCCGCACCCAGTCGTTGACGAGCCGCCGCCAGTGGGCGGTCAGTTCGAAGGCGTCCTCCGCCGTGGGGTCAGCGTCAGGCATGACCTGCGGCCTCCCTCACCATGCGGTCGGTCAGGCCCGCCTCCAGCAGTGATCTGACCTTCGGTGGCAGGGGCGCTCGTGGCGCCGCCGCCGGCGCGGTGCTCCGCGCCAGCCAGGCGGCGCCGGTCGCCACCGCGAGTTCGGGTTCGGAGACGGACAGCACCGTGCGCCCGGAGCGTTCCGCCAGCAGGTCACCCACCATGGGAAGCCGGGAGCTGCCGCCGACGGGAACGATCAGGTCGAGATCCTCCCACCGCAGCCCCTGCGCCCGGAGCACGCGCTCGCACTCCTCGACCGTCTCCGACAGCAGGGGCCGGATGGCCTCCCGCAGGTCCGCCTGCGTCAACGTGACCTCTGTCGGCGGATCCAGCATGGTCAGCAGGTCCGAGTGCTCGGAGGAGACGGACAACTGCTGCTTGAAGGTCGTACAGGCCTCGGCCAGCATGATCGCGCGCCGCAGCGTTCCGGGGTCGTCGGAGCCGGCGGCTGCGCGACGCAGGCCGTCCACCGCATCGGGACAGCGCTCCCGTATGAGGGACAGCACGGCCTGGTCGATGGCGATCCCGCCGACGTCGGGCAGGCCTCCGGGCGCGCCGAGCACAGTGAATCCCTCCCTCGTGCCCTGGGCCACCGCGAGGTCGAACGTGCCGCCGCCGAGGTCGTAGACGAGGACCGTACGGTCGCGGTCCAGCCCGTGGTCGTGCAGGGCGTACGCGGTGGCCGCCACCGGTTCGCTCTGGATCTCGACGATCTCCGGCGGTAGTCCCGCCGCCTCGGCGGCGCCCACCATCAGGGTGTGTCGACTGCCCTCCCAGGTGGCCGGAACGGTGATCACCACTTGGGAGGGGGCGGCGGCGACGGCCGCCCGGGCCTGTTGGACGAGAAAGCCGAGGACCTCCGTCGTCAGCTGTGCCGTTGTGAATCCGCGCTCCCCGAGCCGGTGCGGATACGGCTCGCCGAACTCCCGCTTGAACTCCGCGCGGAACCGTTCGGGACGCTGCAGGCGCGAGTTCTGCGCGGCCTGGCCCACCACCACGGATCCGTCCGGCAGGAGACACACGGCACTGCGCACCGACGTGGCGCCGTACGGGCTCACCGGATCGCGTACCGGCAGCGGTTGATGGCCGTGGCGCAGGACGACCAGCGCCGACGACCACGTGCCGAAGTCGATCCCATAGACCGGCCCCGCCGGGTTACCGCCGCCGGTCATGGCGCGTCGAAAAGGTCGGGGTCGAACGAGGCGTCGAAGTCCTGGGCCGACGGGGACACGACATCAGTGTCGACGTCGTCGACCGGTGTGGTGGGAGTCTGGACGGCCGGGTCCTGAGGCTCGACGGTGTTCGTCTCCTGGGGTACGACGGCGTGCGGGGTCCGGGATGCGGGCGCGTCCGAGTTCTGCGGCACGAGGGAGCCAGCGTCCGGCGCTGCGGCCGTCCCCACGGCGTCCGCCTCGAATGCCGGGGAGGTATTCCCGGCGCCGTCGGCTCCCGTGGAGCCGACGGCCGCGCCCAGGGCAGCTTCCGTGGTGACACCGAGAGCGATTTCCGCCGCCACGCCGGCGGCGTCGCCCCTGGCCGTGGACGCGGTGCCCGGCCCGGCGGGCGCCGGAGCCGTGGCTGACGCGTCAGGGCCGGGCAGTTCGGGGCGTCGCCCCGCGGGGAGGGAGCCCCGTGGTGGTGCGGAGGCAAGCCGTTCCACCCGCGCCCGCAAACGGTCGAGTTCGCCCTGCAGGTTCCGGTAGATCTGCTGACGGGTAAGCAACTCGCCCCGCCGCCCCGTCAGTTCGGCTTTGGTGCGGCCGGTGGCCTCCTGGAGCCGGCGGCCGGACTCGGTCAGCGACTCCTGCTGCGCTGCCAGTTGGGAGTTCAGCTCCTCCGTCAGAGACTGAGCGATGTCGCCGTAGGTCTGGGTGAAGGACTCCGTGGCCCGTCGGCGCAGCACGCCGAACTCCTGCGTGATCAGCTGGAGCAGCCGGGCATTGCGCTCCTTCTCGGCCCGCTCGCGCAGATCCTTGCGGTGGTTGCGGACGCCGTGGACGAACCCCATGGTGCCCAGGCCCAGCATCACGGCGAGCCCGCTCAGGGGCTCCACGAAAGCGACGGCGGCGCCCGTACCCACGCCTGCCATACCGGTGGACCAGCTCGCCCGGAACTGGTCGAAGAACCGTGCGGGACGCATGTTGAGCGGCACGCTGGGCACGGAGACGGCGGCCGAGAAGGGTGGCTTGGGAGCCTGGGGCGAGGTGAGCTCCAGGCTGGTCTGCCGTGCGAACTCCGCCATCAGGGCAACGGCGACAGCGGCCAGACGATCATGGGCCTCGGTGAGCGCCTTGAGTATGTGAGAGGTGACCTGGCCGACCACCTCGTCCGCCCCCGGGTCCGCACCCGCGTTCACCTTCTCGTGGTAATCGCGCAGCCCCGCGTCGAAGGCGGTCTGCAACGCGGCGCGCGCCGGCCGGGTGTCCTCGTCGAAGCGCCGGCGAAGGTCCGTGCGCCACTTCGCGCCGCCCGCGGACAACTCCTTGATCCGCCCGGTCGTTTCGGTCACTTCCCGGCGGATCCGCCGCAGGGACTCGTCGGACTCCAGCGCCGCCAGCTCGTTGACCACGGGCGAGCCCGCCATGGCGAGAGCATCGCCGAGCGCGTCCAGCGCCCGGCGCAACTGCACGGCACCACAGGTGGTGGCCAGCCCCTCCCACAGCGCGAGGTCCAGCTCGGGGAAGTTGGAATCGGCGAGCAGTTGGTCGTCGGTGCGGTCCCGGAGCCACTTGAGCTTGCGGAAGGAGGAGACGGGCACGACGACAAGCCGCTCCGCGGGCCGGTCGGTGCGGGCGGCGATCTTCTCGCGCGCCCCGGTGATCACCGGGACGGGATCGCGGACCTTGTCGGTCTTGGTGACCACGGTGACCACGACTTCGCACCTCGCCAACGCCCTTTCGAGAAAGTCGAGTTCATAGGTGGCGAGCGGCTCGATGGCGTCGCAGACGAAGACCAGGCCGTCGGCGCGCTCCAGGAAGGCGTGGGTGACCGCGGTGTGCTCGGGGTTGAGGCTGCCGACACCGGGCGTGTCCATGAACACCAGCCCGTTCTCCAACTGCGGGACGGGAGCCTGGATCTCCACCAGCCGGACCTGCTTGTGGTTGCGCGGATTGCCCTGCTCGGTGACGAACTCCGGCAGCCGGTCGAGCCCGATACCGACCTGTCGGGTGCCGCTGCCGTCCGGCGCCCCCGCATCGGTCATGTGCACCACGGCCTGCTCCTGCGGACCCCAGGCGAGGGTGGACACCACACAGGTGGCCACGTCGACGTCCACGGGGAACAGCCCGGGCCGTTCCACCAGGGCGTTGAGCAGAGTGGACTTGCCCCGCTTGTACTCCCCGGCGACCACGATGTGACAGGTTCCCTGTTCCAGGCGGGCAAGGGACTGCTCGATCAACTCTTGCTGACGGGGGCCCAGTTCACCGGAGAGCGTCTCCGTGACCCTCGGGAAGGCGGCCAGGACGTCGGCGCGCAGCCGGGTGAAGGCGTTGTCCCGCATGGTGGTTCACCTTTCGTCGGACAGGTGCCGGCGGAGGAACTTGGGTGCCAGCTCCCGGTAGTAGGGCGTGAGGGACGGTTCCAGCAGCCGGCCCAGCAGGTGGCCGAACTGCCCGGCCCAGCCGTCGTCCGGCTGCCGCCCGCGCCCGAGCTCGTCGAACAGCTCGTCGTAGAGGCCGAAGAGACGGGTGCGCAGCTCCCGGTAGGCGGTGGTGGTCAGTGCCTCGACGGCCGGGTGCGGGAAGCGGCCGACGGGCTTCGACCACTGCGCACGCGACCGGTGCGGCTCCTTGAAGCGCAGATCCGTGTACTCGACCAGCCGTCCCGTCGCCCAGTCGAGCGTCACCGTGGCGAACGGCGGGAACAGGTCGGCGCCCCCGGCCGGATCCGGACGCAGGACGAACAGCGGCAGCCTCATGTATACCCGGGGCGCGCCGTTCTGCAGAACGGGCACGGGCAGCGGCCAGCCGATGCCCGACTCCATGGGGACGAGCTGCTGGAACAGCCGCGAGCGGCGCAGCTCGCGGCTCAGCGCCTCGGACCGCGGCACATCGGGATCCGGGATCGCCCTGACGCGGGCACCGGGATCAGCGGGGTAGGTCATGCGGTGGACCACCTTCCTCACTCGGTTCCGAAGCCGCCTCCGAACCCGTTTCCGGAGAAGGTTCCGGAGCCGGAGCCGGAGCCGGAGCCGGAGGCGGGTACGGGGCGGCCTGCTCCTCGGGCGGTACGTAGGCGACGACCTCCTGGTGGCGCAGCAGCGACTCGCCCCACGCGTAACCGGGGCGGACCGTCTCCGCGATGGCTCCGCAGTGCCGGCCGGAGGGGTCGTCGCGGGTGGCCACGATGGTGTGCCGGGCCGGGTCCACCGGCCCGGAGTCGTCGACCGGGGTGACTCCGGAGGCGGCCAGGGCGGCCAGCACGGTGCGGCGCACCCAGGCCAGTACGGGGTCGGGACTCTCGGGGGCGGGTGAGTTGGGGCAGTCGCGGGAGTCGGGGCTCGTGGGCAGCTCGGCGAGCCGGTCCAGCAGTCCGATGAGGGGCGCCGCGGCTGCCGGGGCGGACGGCCGGGATGCCGTCGGCCGCTTGGGGAAAACCGGCGCCGGGCGCGTCACGTGCCCGGCGTCCGAGTGCGGCACGCCATCCGGCTGCGCGTACGCGGAGCGCAGTTCCCGCTCCGTGCGGTCGCGCTCCTGGACGAGCCAGGCCGCGCACCGGGCGGCGAGCTCCTTCAGGTCTTCGCGGCCGCCCTTGTCCGGTCCGGTGTCGTCGTGGGTCACGGTCCCACCGCCTGCGGGGAGCCGGCGGCGACGAGGAAGTTGCCCGAGTCCTGCCAGGCGCCCATGAACTCGTCCAGCGGGACCGCCAGGCCCTGGCCGTCGGGATGGCCGGAGTCGTTGAGCACCACCATCGGGTTGTCGGGGTCGGTGCGGTCGATGCCGGTGACCCACACGGCGTGGTTGGCGTCCTGCCCCGCCATGCCCGGCATGTCACCGACCGAGTCGTCGTTCGGGTCGTGCCCCTGGGCCCAGATCTCGTCCGCGTCCAGTCCGACGATGGCGGCGCCGCCGTCCGCGAGCACCGTCTCCAGTTGCTCCACGGACGCGCCCTCCACCTGCTGGACCGGTACGCCGTGCAGTTCGAGCAGATTGCCCATGTCGGCGGGTGCCGTGCCCGACCCGTCGAACCATCCCTGCTCGGCCGCCTCGGAGGTGAGTTGCTCCTCGCTGACGCGCTCGCCGGTCAGGTACTCAAGGACCATGCCCTGGGCGCCGATCGCGCAGCCGTTCTCGCCGGTGTGCTGCTGCCACACGTTCATGGCCTCACCCGGATTGCCGGCCACGGCGCTGGGATCGCTCTGCGCGGGGTCGAAGTTGGGCAGGTCGGGTACGTCTGCGGAGGTCGGAGCGGTGTCCGGTGTCGCGGCGGGGTCGCCGAAGGGATCCGCCGGGTCTGTGAGGTTGGCCGGATCCGCCGGGTCGGTGGGATCCGTCAGGGCCGTGGGGTCCGTGATGTCAGCGGGTTCGAACCCGGGATCGACCGTGGGGTCCATTCCTGGGTCCATCCCTGGGTCCATCCCCGGATCTATCCCCGGGTCGGCGCCCGGGTCGTACATTTCCCAGCTCAAGACGTGCTCCTCTCACCGTGGTGGCCGTCGGGTGCGTCCTCGCCGTAGAGGAGCACCAGCGCACGCTCCACGAGGGTCGCCACACGCTCGTACGAACGCAGTACCACGCGTGCCGTGGTGAGCGTCGGCCGGTCGAGCAGCGGATCACCGGCGCGGGCGGCCCAGCGGGCGATGTGGCGCCGGGCGGTCTTCAGGAGTACGTCCACCTCGGTGCCCGGCGGCAGGCCGAGCCGGGCCGCGCAACTGGTCCCGTGCTCACCGGTGACCTCCAGCAGTTGTGCCTGCTCCTGTTCCGTGAGGGTCAGCCGGCCGCCGTAGTACGCGCCCAGCGCGGCGAGTTCGGCGGGCCCGGAGTCGGTGAGGCGCATGCTCTCCAGCACCTGCGCGACGCGGTCGGCCACGGCGGGCGGCCGCTGCCGGGCCAGCTGGGCCGTGGCCCGGAGCCGCCCGATCTCCTCGGCGATCTCGCGCTGCCCGTGGTCGAGCTTGATCAGGGAGGACCGGTTGCCGAAGTGACGCAGGACCAGCTCCCGCAGCACTGTGACCCCGCTGCGCTCCAGGAGGTGTCGGCGCACCGCGTCCTCGGGCAGGTTGTCCCGCAGAAGCCCGCAGGCCAGGAAGACTCCCCACGCGCCCAGCCGGTCCACCAGAGCGGCCCGCACCTCGGCCGGAACGGGCAGATCGGGCGAGTCCCGTACGCAGAACAGCTGGACGTCCTCCATCCGGTCCGCCAGCAGCCGCGGGGGCACCTTCGCCAGCTCCGCGAGCGGTCCGAAACCGTCGGACGGCATGCACTGTGCCCCCGTCCCCAGCAGGCCCGAGACCGGCACGACCGTCCGGAACACACGCCGCACGGTGGGTCGTTGGAGGTAGGAGTCGGCAATCCGGCGGGCCGTCTCCATCGGATCGTGGTCCAAGAGGTCCGCGGGCAGCCCGTCGGGGCCCGTCTCGTCCACGGGCGGCCAGTACTGGTCGCTGCGGGAGAGCACCCCGAACGCCTTCAACGGACTGACGATTTCTCCGTACGCCCCCGCGAAGGACTCCACCGCCTGCTGGTCGGCCCGGCCCAGTCCCCTGCTGAACACGAAAACGACGGCGTCAGCCCGGTCCATCTCGGCGGCGCTCTCGGCGTGCACCGAACGCGCGTCCTGCCCCAGCCCGTCGAGCACGCGGGCGGCCTCGTCGCGCTCCGCCGGGTCGCTGATGCCGAGGAAGGAGAGGGTGTTCTGCGCATCGGTCCCGTGCACGCTGCCCAGACCGGGCGTGTCGACGATCCGGAAGCGCCGCAGCAGCGGGCTGGGACGCCCCACCTCCACCTTCCGTACGGAGCGCAGCAGCCTCAGCCCGTCGGCGGAACGCGCGGTCAGCCGGGAGAGCGACCCCTGGGGCCATTCCTCGGCGGGCCTGCCGTCCTTGAAGTGGACGGTGAGAGAGGGGCGGTCGCTGTGGTGGAACTCGCAGACGTTGAAGGTCAGTTCCAGCTGCCCCGTGTCGGAGACCTCCTCACCGAGCAGGGCGTTGACGAGTGTGGACTTGCCGCGCTTGATCTGGCCCGCGACGGCGACCCGCATCGGCTGTGCCATCCGGGCGCGCGCGTCGCGCACGATGGTCCGTAACCCGGTCGCGGCCGGGTCTTCCCCGTCGATCGCCTGACCGAGCCGTGCGAACACCTCGTCGTGTGGTGCCGCCTCAGGTTCCGGTGGACTGGCCATACAGTCACCCCGCCTCCGGAACCGGCACGCGAGGCCACCTGACGCCGCCGGCCCTAGAAGGTGCTCGGCCCGGTGAACGACGTAAGCGGTCCGATGTGACGAGCGGTGTGGCGGTGAGCCGGCCTGAATTTGGGCGTGCCTGTGCCATGAGATTTCCCCCTGGTGTCGCCCCGGGGGGAGCTCGTCCGGCCCCGGCGCCAACTCGTTCAGAGTGACAGCCGGGCGGACCGTTGGGGAGGGTTTGGCGACAACTGCCCGCAGTACGGGGCGCACAGTGGTCGGAGTGGAGCGCGCGGTACAGAGCCGTGCGCCCGGCAGCACCTCGTGACGGTTCCCTCCCCGCCTCCCGCGGTCGTACGGTGGTCGCCCCCGGGGGGGCCGGGGGCGACACGGCGGGGGACGTGAACGGTGGAACTCCAGAGCCTGGCCGCGCGCTGCGGCGAGCTGTCGATCGAGTACTGGCGGGCGGCCGATGCCGGACTGCCGACCCGGCAGCCCTTCGAGCGACTGACGGCCCAGGGCAGACACACGCTCGCCGCCCTGCGGCAGCACGGCACCTCGTCATCGGTCACCGTGGGCGGGTCCGGCATCGCGGGCATGCTGCTGGACGCCTACGGCCGCGAACCGACCACCCATCAGGAAGGCCCCCGAACCCACCGCTGGTTGCGGGAACACTGGTCGGCCGCCGAGGAGTTCACCGCCCTGGTGGGCCCGGACAAGCTGCGCCAGTACCTGGCGGGCCGGGTCCAGTACGAGCTGGGGGAGGGCCGGGCCAGTGAGGCGCTGGCTCTCGTGGACCGGGCCGATCCTCCACCCCACGACGAGCCGTTCCCGGCCACCGCCCCGTCCGCCGCTCTGCACGGAGACCTGCGGGCTCTGCGGGCGGAGGCCCTCCACCAGCTCTACGACTCCCGCACGGCCTTGGAGGTGTTGGGCCCGCTGGAGGCCGAACTCCGCACTTTACTTCCGGACGGGCCGATCCTCGACTCCGCTTCCGAGGCACAGCGTCGCATCGAGGCGGAGTTCGCCCGGGGAGGTGACCCGGCGGGCGTCGTCCGTCTGCTGGAGACATCTGCCGTCTACCACCGCGTACTGGACACCAAGGCGGGCGCCCTACGGGACACGGGCCGTCCCGAGGAGGCGGAGCGGGCGTATGTGATGCTCATGCCGCAGTACACGGCGTCCGGACTCGAAGCGGTGGGACACCTTCAACTCGCCCGGTGCGCGCTGGACCGTGCGGCGGTGGAAGAGGCCCGTCGGCGGCTGGACCTGGTAGCCCAGTTGTTCGAGACCGACCACGACAGGGACCTGACCGCGGTGCGGGCCCATCTGCGGCGGGGTCGCGGAGCGACGTACTGCGCCATGCGCGCCGAGACTGCCCGGATGACCCGTCGGCACAAGCAAGCACTCGACTGGTGCGACCGGGGCGCCGACTTCCTGACCGCACGCCCCGACGCGTCCATCGCCGCGATCCTGCACACCGAACAAGCCAGGAGCCACCAGGCCCTCGGTGAGCAGGCCAGGGCGGCACGGTACTACCGCCTGACGGTCACCGCTCTGGACCGGGTGCTGCGGATCTCCCTGGGGCACCGCTTCGACACACTTCATCTGCGCTTTCGCAGACCGCTGTTCGAGGAGGTGCTTGGCTTCGCGGAGCAGAGCGGCGACGCGGCGCTGGCCGCCGTCGTCACGGACCTGCTCAAGGCGCGGGCCTTTTCCGCACGGCTGTCCCTGACCCGGTCCGGCGCGCCGAACGGTCAGGAGGCACCGGCCGTCCAGGACCGTGCGGCCTTCGCCGACCTGACCGGGGACATCGCGCAGGCCGAGCGACAGGGCCGGCCCGAGGACGCCGGCCGGTTGCGCGGGAAACGGGCCGAACTGCTCATCAGGATCCGAGCCGTCGACCCGCGCTGGCACCTCATCAGGGACGACCCGCCCTTCGACCCCGACCGTCTCACCCACTTCCTCGCGCAGTACCCGACCGGCGCCCCGGGCAGCAGGCCGGGCCGCTGTGTGGCCCTGAGTCTGTACGAACGCCCCGAGGGCCTCCTCACCCTCCTGGCTACTCCTGACGGGAGGCTGCGCTCGGGGACCTGCCGACCGACCGAGGCAACCCGCCACGCTCTCGACGCTTACCACCGCGAGATCGACTCGGTGCACCCAGATCCCGCCCGGCTGGATTTCTGGGGCCGGCACGGTGTCGGCCTCGCCGATCTCGTGCCCGCCGCCTTCGCCGACGAGATCGCGGACAGCGGCACCTGCCTGCTGTCCCCGCACGGTCGCCTGCACGACCTGCCCTGGACGGTGGTGCGCCACCGGGGCCGCCACCTGGTACGGGACACGGCGCTCGGCGTCGTCCCCAACCTGTCCTGCGTGCCGCTGCTGGACCATCGCCCCGACGGCCCGATTCAGGCCACCCTGGTGGGTGTCACCGAACTGGTTGACGGCAGCGCACTGTTCCCCCAAGTGGGCCGTGCCCTGCGCATCCTGCCCAAGGCCCTGGGTCCGGACGGCCTGTTCGGCGAACCGCTCACCGGCCCTGCCGCCACCGTCGCGGCCCTGCGCGGCCTGCTGGAATCGGGACCGCCGCGCCCCGGACGGACGGCCGTGCTGCAGGTCGCCACACACGGAATACGCAACCCGGGGGCCCCCTTCGAGACCTGCGTGCAGATGGCCGACGGCTACCTGGAGACCGGCGAGGTCCTCATGGGACGCATGCGCCACGAGGAGGTCGTCCTGACGGCGTGCAGCACCAGCTTCCGCACCGGGGCCGATCACAGCGGCGGACACGGAGCGCTCGCCGGCCCCGGTCCACGGGAGCCGGAACCGCTCGAACTTGCCGGAGACGTGGCCAACGCCCTGGTCCATGCCTTCCACGAGGCGGGAGCTGCCTTCGTCCTGGCCAGCCCGGTCCCGGTGTGGCCGAGGCTCGCGATCCACCACTCCTTCCAATGGTTCGTCCACCGAGCGGCGGGCTGCGCCCCACTGGAAGCCGCCCGAAGAGCCGCGGTGGCGCTGCTCGACATCGACGACTCACCGCGGCAGACGGGCAACTGGGCCGGAATCACCGCCTACGGAGCACGGTGACGCAAAGAGACACCCATGAGGAGACACCCAATGACGGACGAGCCGCAGGGGCCTGAGTTCGCTCCTCGGACGAGAGAATTGTCGGATGTCGGAAGGACGACGATGAAGGACGAACCACAACAGCCGCCTCACCCGGAAGCCGCATCGCACCCACAGCCAGAGCCCGCCTCGGCGGTGTCGCCCTTCCTCCTGCCGGAAGGGCTGGCGCAGGCAATGTGCGACGAGTTGGACGAGAATTCCGAGGCGGACCCTGCCAATCCGATGGGCAGCGCCAAGAGCCCCTGGACCCCCGAGGACCGCCCACCGAACCGGCCGAGGCCCCCCACACCCCCGCCGGCCGGGTGAACCAGGCATGCCGTCGAACCTCGCCGGACTCGCCGCTCTGCTGTTCGCGGCCGTCCCCGGCTACCTCTACCTCGTCCGCTACGAGCGGCACGGCCTGCGCGAACGGCCCGGCGCCGCCCGGGAGATCGCCGAGCTCTTCGCGGTCGGCACGTTCGTGACGCTCGGCACGGCGGCGGGTGTGTTCGTCCTTGCCGAGTACGTGCCGGGCCTCACCTCGCTCGACGGTGTCGCCTCCGGGGAGGCGTATGCCCGTTCGCACCCGTGGCACCTGGTGCGGTCCGGCATTCTGACCCTCGCCGTCAGCGCGCTGGCCTGCGTCGCACTGGGGGAACTGCGTGGGAAACGAAGCGGTGGCAGTAACTGGTCCAACACCCCGGGGACGGTGTGGTCCGAGCTCCTGAAGTCACCGCGCGGAGAGGCTGACCCCGAGGTCCACATCCTGATGGACGACGGCACACGGGTCCGCGGCAGCTGCCACATGGTCTCCCACGAGAAGGACACCTACTACCGCGACGTTGCCCTCCACCACCCCATCTCGATCCACAGGGCCGATGAGCGCCAACCGCGATCTTCCGAGGCGGACTACATCATCATCCCTGGCGGCCACATCCGGCTGATTCAGATCACCACGGCCCGCACCCGAGGCAGGAACTGATAGAACTCCGTGAGTACTCCAGCCGTACGTCTCCATTACCGCTGGTCATCGGCTTGGGTGTGGGGATTGCAGCGGGGTGGTCGGGGTGCGGGGCGGTCTTGGCGGACCGTCCCGCGAAGGTGTGACCACGCCGCATGCAGCGGCGGGGGACCGAGCAGTCCCTATGCGTGATCAATGATGTGCCCACGAGCGCTTGAGGCTATGAACTGGAGAATTCGTTCCTGCGGGCTGGAGGTTGCTTCGCCCGGGTAGAACCCCGGCGCCGGATGCGGGACCACGTACGCGGCCACTCCAGGCGTCGATGAGGGTCCAAAGCCATCGTCAAGTCGCCCCTCCGCCAACCCGAAACCGGCCACGGCAGACTCGCGGTACCCACCCGTCACCGCATCAACTTTGGTGCACTCTCCTCCGTTCGAGGTGATGCACGATCACTTGTACGGCGTCGGCTGGTGTACGGCGCCAGCTGGACGTCTGCTTCGTGCTGGCGTTGTCGGCCCAGGACGGGGCGGTGACAGGGCGATGACGCCGTGCGGGCATGCGCGGCTTCGTGGTGCTGACCAAGCGGTGGATCGTCGGGCGGTTCTTCGCCCACCTGATGCGCGCCCGCCGCTTGGCGCGCGACTACGAACGCCGGGTGCGGATGCGGTCCGCAAGGGCCGGCCGTGGAGCCTCTCGCTGGAGGACCGGGCCCTGCTGGTCGTGGCCTACTGGCGCACGAACTTGACGTTGCGCCAGCTTGCCCCGCTCCTTGGGGTGTCCAAGTCCGGGCATTTCCCGAGTTGCACGTGGCACTGACACCGATCAGTGGTCGGATGCACGCGGGTACGCGCGGCCGTCATCAATGAGAAAGCTCAACGATCCGTCTCGTCGCAGCATGCCGCGGAGCTCGGGTCACTATCAATCCGTACCGACATGGGTGTGCGGGCTAGGCCCAATGCCGTGACTCTGTTGGTGATGTTGGTGGGGTCAGGCGGTGCTGGCGCACAGAGCATGGAAGCGTATTGATCGGCGGCGGGTGGGCTTTGGATCGGCGATCCAGTCGGCGATGCGGGTGAGGTTGCAGGCCATCGCGGTCAGGACGTGCTGGACGTGGGTGCGGGCAAGGCCGTGGTATCGGGACCGGCGCAGGCCGCAGTTGCGGATGTTCTGGGAGAGGGTGGCTTCGATGCCGGCGCGGATCGCGTAACGCTGCTGCCAGTCCTTGGTCCGCGCCCAGTGCCCCGCAGGCACGCAACGGTCGGAGCGATCGAGCGGCCACCGCTCCCAGTCGTCGGGTTTCCGATTCGACGTCGGCCCGGACGCGGGCTCCTGCGCGGTCTTGCCCGGGGACACCAGAATGACTCTGAGGGTCGGTGTCCAACGCAAGCTTCACAGGCGCCAGGCCGCGTTCCCTGGCCACAGCCGGCCGTCAGTCCCAATTTGCTGCTTTGGTGGTTGTAGAGGGCTTGGAAGCCTACGATTATAGGGTTCTTGGCGTATTTGAGTTGCAGTCGCAACAGGTCCTCGCGGTGTGCCCACCAGTGGGCACACCGAGTCCGGGCGGCAGGATCGAGCGGGATCGAGCGGGATGGAAACGGATGGGAAAGTCCGATTCTGTCGTAACGAATTGGTAAAACCGCAGGTGAGAGCGTTGCTCGTTTGGGGTTCGAATCTCCTAGGCTCCACCCCTAGTCAGCGGCCCACCTGTATTGAACAGGTGGGCCGCTCGCATGATCGAAGTCCACATCGAGTCCACAATGCCGGATGATCATGGTTAGTCGCTCACCCATTCGGGGGACTGGACGCGCCCCATGTCAGGCGTAGGGTTCGAGCCGTGGAGGGGACAGGCGTAACTCCCCATACGCGTCTGATGCGTGCCCTCCCGACTCCTGTGGGCGCCGGCGGGGAAGGCCAGCCCTACAGGAAGCGACCACATCCGTCTCACCCGCCTACGGCGGAGCTTGACGCAGGAGACGCTCGCCGAACGGGTTGGACTCGACCGGAAAACGATCGTCCGCATCGAGGCCGGCCAGACCAGCCCGCTCCTCGATCACCTGCTGCTCCTCGCCGACGCTTTGGATGTCCCACTTACCCAGCTCGTCGCCGAGTAGGCACGGCCCGCCGCTCTCACGGCGGGCCGAGGCCAGACTCAGTGCTGGCGGGCGCTTAGCTCTCGTCGGCGGGGAGAATGAACCCCCGGACCGGGTGAGGCTCGGACGCCGCACCCTCGCCCGGCGAGACGTCGTCTTCCGCCTGCCTCATGGCCGCGACTAGATCCGCGTAACGCGGGTCGATCCACTCCATGTCATTCCTCCCGTCGGATAGGCACGCACGATACGCGTCAGCCCTTGGGCTTGGGGATGATCACGATGGGGCCCTTGTCGTCGGAGTGCTGGCACTTTGCGGCGGCCGACACCAGCTCGTTGTCCGGTGCCCGCCACAGGTCGTGGTCGACGGTGTAGCCGGCCTCCTCGATGAGCGCCACGGTCCGCTCGACGGTCTCGGCGTTGAAGCGCGTCGGGTCGGGGCGCTCCGGGTAGTGGTGCACGAATCCGCCGAGCCGCCGGCACAGTGCGGCGTAGGTGTCGGTGTGGAGGATGAGGGCGTGCCATCCCTCGTCGACCACACGGGACGGGGCCATGCGGCCGTCGGGGTGGAGCGCTGCGGCGCCGACGAAGGCGAGCGCTTGGTGGACGATGCGTTCGGCCATCTCGGTGGCCATCGTCGGGTTGTTGTCGAGGACTGTTGCGGTGACCGCGTCGAAGTCTTCGTCGGTCAGTAACGCTCGGCTCACGGGGTACTCCTTGGGGTGGGTGGCTGGTGCTACCTGGCCCGCCCCGGTCGCTCGACCTGTCCAGTAAGGCGACCGGGGCGGGGTTGAGGGGGGCGGAGCGCGGACGGCCTCGGGGGTGGCCGGTCAGCGCCCCGCCCGGTCTATGAGGCTCAGCCAGAGCAGGGCGGCGAGGGTGGCGGAGTGCTGCCACGCGCACGAGCCGCTCACCGGGACCACAGGAGCCAGCGCGGGGCTCGGTACGCCGTCGCTAGGGCGCAGGAGCTCGGTGGCGCGCAGCACACGACACGGGCAGCGGGGCCGGTCGGGCGGTCGATCCAGTAGACCGCCCCACGGTCGAGGACCCGGTGGCACCGCTCGCACCGCCCCTGCCCGTACTCCGCGGGCTCGACCGGGATCACCGCGGGGAACCCAACGGAGCCGCTGCGGCGGTCAGAGCACGAAGCGCATCGGTCTCGTGCAGCGGCTCGGTTGGCTTCTCGCAGTGGGCCCGGTCGGCGCACACCACGAGCCGGAGGTCCGCGCTGGACGGGCGGGTCACCCAGTGGACGATGCCGCGGATGGTGGGGCGGTAGCAGCGGGCGCACGTGCCGTCGGCACGCTCGGGTTCGCTCCTCGGGCGGGCGGTTGCAGACATGCTGACCTCTCGGCGAGCAAGGCGGGTGGATGACGGACGCCACGGCGGGGGCACGTGGCGCCCGCCGGCTCATGGGGCCGATGGGTCCGGCGGGGATTTCTCAAGGAGCCACCGGCAGTCGCGGGCGAGCTGGTGGACCTGAAGCTGAGCGGAGATCAGGCCGACGCCGAGGCCCTGCTCGACCTGCCGACGGATGCCGTCGAGGCGGGCGCGGTGCCCGTACCACTCCCTGCCGCCGTGCCACATCCGGTCGACCTTCGCCTCGACTGCGGGGAGCAGCAGGTGGATGTGACCGCGCAGCAGCTGCTCCAGCTCGGCGAGCTCCTCGTAGCGGAGCGGGGCGCTGCGTTCGGTCAGCCCGCGGCCGATTGTCTTCTGGATGGTGTCCCGGTCGACCGGCTCCAGATCCGCTTCGGTCGTCTGGTTTCTCATTGTCTCGATTCCCGCCGTCACCGTTCGTGATCAGGTACTGCTAGTAGCGTGACGGGTGCGAGTGGCGGAGAACAGGACATACGTGTCCGCTGCCGTCCGCAGCGGAGCGGACACTGCGGACAGGGCAGACGAGACGGGGGCGATCGTGCACGAGACGTTCGGGCAGGCACTACGACGACTGCGCGGCCAGCTCTCACTGCGGGACCTCGCGCGACTCGCCGCTTGCGGCAAGAGCTACATCGGGGACCTGGAACACGGCCGGCGACAACCCACCTCGGCGATGGCCGCGGCTCTCGATGACGCCCTCGACGCAGGCGGGGAACTCTGTCTTCTCGCAGCCTCGCCGCCGGGTGCCAGCCTTTCCGCCCAGGCTGCGGCACTCCAGGCCGGCATCGCCGACGCCCTCGCCGCAGGACCCATGACCGACGCGAGCCTCGACGAGTGGGCCTACACCGTGGCCCGCCACGGGCGGGCCACCCGCCACCGGCCCGAGCAACTCCACCTCCCCGAACTCCTCGCCGACTTCGCCGACCTCCAACGCATCGTCGCCCACCGCCACCCACCCGCGATCCGGAAGCAGCTGGTAATCGCCGTCGCCAAAATGGCCGGCCTCATGGCTCTGACGCTCCTCAAACTCGGAGACCCTGCGGCGAGGGACTGGTGGCGCACCGGCCGGGCAGCCGCCGCAGCGGCCGAGGACCGCGCCACGCTCTCCTGGATCTACGCTCAGGAGTCCTACCAGCACTACTACGGCGGGGACATGCACGGTGCCGTGGAACTTGCCGTGCGCTCTCAACACCTCGCTGGGGGACTGCCCTGCGTAGGACCAGCGCTGTCCGCCCCCCTGGAAGCGCGCGCACACGCAGCACTGCGCAGCCCAGACGAGGCCGCTTCGGCGCTGTGCCGCGGCGAGGAGGCGCTCCACCGCCTCGACGCGGTGGACTGTGTGGCGTCGGCCTTCGGGTACAGCGAGAGCCAGTTTCGGTTCCACGCTGGCAACACGTGGACGCACCTGCACGAGTCCGGGCGGGCGTGGGACGAGCAGCAACAGGCCCTACAGCTCTACCCGGCGACGGACTACACGGATCGCACCCTCGTTCAGCTCGACCGTGCGGCGTGCCTCATTCATGACGGAGACCCCGCTGCCGCCGCATCTCTCGCTGTGCAAGCGGTCACTGCACTGCCCGAGGACCATCGGTCTCCCCTGATCATCTTCCGCGCGCGGGAGCTGATCGATACGGTGCCCGAGCGGCAAGAGCTGCCGGAGGTTCGGGTGTTGCGCGAGGTGCTCGCGCTGCCCCCTGGCGAGAGGATTCTGACCACATGGTGACGATCGACCGGGCCACCGCCGATGACGTGAGCGTGATCTCCGAACTCCTCGGCGAGATCGAGAGGTACTACGGGGGCGACGAGACCTCTGGCGACGTCGAGCAGATCCGCCATGCGCTGTTCAGCGATCGGCCTGTAGCGACCGTGCTCCTGGCCCGCGATGGCGAGGACGTGGTCGGCCTCGCATCGTTCTCGTATCTGTGGCCAGCGGCCGGGGCAGAGACCTCGCTCTACCTGAAAGAGTTGTTTGTGCGGGAGCCTGCCCGCCGACGTGGCGTGGCGGGTGCGTTCATGACCCGCCTGCGCGAGGAGACATCCGCCGCAGGGTGCTCCCGGATGGAGTGGACGGCAGAACGGGACAACTCGGCCGCGCTGGCTTTCTACGAGGCGCTCGGGGCGGAGCCGCGCGGAGAGAAGGTCTTCTACCGCATGACGAAGTAGATGACGCATCAGTGCGCCCCCTGCCCGACCGTGAGGCCAGACAAGGGGCGCAGTGCGTGGGAGGTGTCAGGCGAAGGTCTGTTCCAGCACTTCGGCGATCGACGCGTCGTACCCGTCCGGCACCGCCACCAGGTCCTTGCGTCCCGGAGCCGCGCCGACCCCGAAGTACCGCTCAATATGCTGCACCGGCGTGCCATCCTCAAGGACCGCAGCGACAGCAGCCCGACGAAGGTCATGGACCCCAGCGCTCACGCCCGCAGTCTCGGCCGCGCGGCGCACCAACTGCACGAGGCGCGTCGTCCGCAGCGCCGGCAGCAGGTAGTCGTCCGGGTCTGTGGCCTCGGTGGCGAGGTACGCGTCGAGGGCGGCGGCCGCGGACCGGGCGATGCGGACCGTACGCGGGTGCCGCCCCGTGCCCGTGCACAGCTGCCGCTCTGCCGGGTCGTAGTCGTGCACCCGCAGTCCCTCGACCTCGCCAGGGCGCAGGCCGACGAGGAGCAGCAGCCCGACGCCGGCGCGCAGCTGTGGACAGCGACGTAGCCGCCAGTGGCCAGCACCACATCCGGCTGGAAATCGGAGACAAGTCTCCGGGTCTGGTTGATGCCGAGCGGCACGCGGCCCATGTCCTTCATGTTCGCTGGGGAGACGAGCTTCAACGGATTGCGGGAGCGGCGGATTCTGCCGGTAGCCACCGCGGCGAAACGGATACCCTCGTTGCCCGCGACGCGAGCCTCCAAGCTGTCAGCCGTCCCGACCCACAGGACATCCAGTGTTCTGCCGGTGGCCGCGAGCCTGGCCTGAAGAGTGCGCACTGCGGTGAGAGCGGGGTACGTGTGGCCGCCCGTTCCGCCGCCCGTAACCATCAGGCGAAAGGCCCGCTGCGGGAGACGGTCGACGTCGTCGCTGTTCACAGAAGCTTCCAATCTGGCTACGCCGGGACTCGCCCCGTGCCGTAGCGGATTCCTTGGTCAGTACCGCTGTGTCTAGGTCTGACCAGCACTTGAAGGCCCCTGTGGCTCGACAGCCCCAGGCCTCCACGGGGCTCCCACATAACAGCGGACGCATACCGCCAATTCGCCGCATGCAAGCCTGCATGCGGTCCTCGCTGACGACTTCATCTTCCACGCCAACTGTGCCGGCCTCTCGGGAGCCGATCGGGCGGCTCTGGCGGCACTGGCTGTGGTGTAGAGACTCAGGACGGCCTACTTCGCCAGCTCTACCCACGCGCCTTAGAACTTCGGTCCCACCAGTACGCGCAGCGGTGAAGGATCCTCTGTTCACTGCGAGCTTCGACACGCGCCAGATGGTTATGGGTGCTTCTGACCCGATGCCATATGTGTAAATGTTTAGGATATTTGGTGACCATGTGTGATCTTTAAGGTGACCGTGGCGGCGTGAGCGTGAGCTCCGCCGCTACATCGATGAGGGGGACAATTTCGTATGCGTATGAAGTCTGTAGTGATAGCGGTTGTCGGAGCCGCAAGCGTCTTGGCCATGGCAGCGCCGGCCTCTGCCGCCGAAATTCACGCGAAGCTCGGCGGGGCGGGTACTGCCAGGACATGGCACGCGAAGACGATGGTTGAGGTCTGCGACAGTGACAGCGACAACCACGACGTCGCTGCTCAGTACTACCGCAAGGCCCACCCGGGCACGAAGCTGAACCAGTGGGTGCAAACGGGTGTCTACACCTGCGACTCCAGCAAGCACCACAGCCATGTCCTCAAGTTGCGTGTACGTGAGCAGCAGATCGCAGGCTCGGACCGCTACGGCAGCTGGGCCAGCTGACCCTTCGCGGTACTGATCCAACGTGACAATGACAGCGGCTGGGCCGCCCGGACGGGCGACCCAGCCGCTGTCAACTCTGAGTACAAAGGAACCGCATGGTCTTGCTCTCGCCATCCCCTGCCGAGTATGTGCTGGAGGCTACGGGGCTTCGCTACGAGATTCCTGGTCGCAGGCTCCTGGACGGAGCTGATCTGCGCGTCGCGGCCGGTCAGTCCGTAGCCGTCACCGGGCCTTCTGGGAGCGGCAAGTCCACGCTGCTGATGTGTCTGCTGGGTCTGCAGCAACTGAAGTCCGGCCGCATTGAAATCTCCGGAAGAGACATCACCGCGATGCGCTCCGGGCAGCTCGCCCGACACCGTCGTGACTCGATCGGCATGGTATTCCAGTTCGCTGAACTGCTGCCTGAGCTCCCCCCGTTGGAGAACGTCGCCCTGGCCGCACTACTCGCCGGGCAGAACCGCAAAGTCGCCTTCACCCGTGCCGAGGACCTGTTGGACGAACTCGGAGTCGGCGCAGCGGCTCGCGACACCGCCACCGCTGATTTGTCAGGTGGCGAGCGTCAACGCGTCGCGGTCGCCCGCGCCCTGATCAACGAACCAGCGCTGCTGGTCGGCGACGAGCCCACGGGCGCGCTGGACGAAGGGAATCGCGACAGCGTCGCTTCCCTGCTGTTCTCGCTGCCACAGCGATGGAGCTGCGGGCTGCTCATCGTCACGCACGATCATTCGATAGCGGAACGTGCCGACCACCATCTCGTACTGCGCCAAGGCACTCTCCAGGCGGCCGAGCGGGAGGGCAGCTCGCTGTGAGGCGGCCAAAGAGCCACCGCGGACCGGTTCGGCTGGGGCAGACGTCAGCGCTTCTCCGCATCGGGCGCAGCGCGGCGCACGGTACGGAAAGCGGACGACTCCGCTTGGTTGCGTTGTGTATGGCGGCACTGGTGCTGGCATTGTCATTCGCAGCCTGCGTTGTCGTGTCCGCCACGTACTCGGGGCGTGCTGCGGTGCAAGCGGCGCGCAGTCCGGTCACGGTCGAGCGGAAGGATGATGCCATCGCACGTTGGATGGAGTCGTTCGACACTGTCAACGGGCGTCAGTACTCCGTCATTTATGTGCAACCGCTGCGTGCTGACGCGCCGCCGCCACCCGGTTTGGACCGCTGGCCCGCCCCAGGCCACTCGGCCCTGTCCATCGGTGCCGAGTATGCCGGGCAGTCAGAAGGCATAACCTCCCGCTACGGTGCCATGGATGTACGAATTCAGCCTTCCGGCACGGCCAGTAGCGGGGAACCGCTCGTTTATGCCCGGCCTTCCCACCCCATGAAGGAGGGGCTCTATGTGTCGGCGTGGGGCAACGCGGAAGGCACCGTCTTCGGCGAGCCGCTGAACATTCAGCCGGCCACCGGGTTTTACGCCCTGATCGTCGCAACGTGCATCACCCCGGCACTCGCCCTGACGTTCATCGCCTGCCGCACGGGGTCCGCGAAGCGGGACCGGCGCCGAGCGGTGCTCCATGCCATGGGAGCGAGTGCTCGACACCGTCTGCTCGTCGACTTCGGTGAGACGGGTCCGCCGATCCTGATGGGTGCGGCACTCGCTGTCCTGCTGATGTACTTCTGGCAGGGCAGCAACTGGCAGCTGCCCAAGGTCGAGTACGGCATGGTGGCCGCCTATCTACAGCCTCATTTGGCGCTGTACTTCGCATGCGCAGGCATTGCCGCGTTGTTGGTCCTGGCTGCTGCGGTGACCGTACAACCTCGCGCCACAACGCTGGCCGGAACTCGCCCGAGCGGCCGGAGCAAGGGGACGCTCAGCCGCTCCGCCGGATGGCTCTGCCCGTTGGCGTTCGCCTTCGCATTCTTCGGCCCCAGCCTGTTCGGCGCGCAAGACAGCGAGATGCTGTTCCTCGTGCCGTACACAGCCGGCGCTCTTACTGCCCTGATGCTATTGCCGGCTGCTCTCTCGGCCTTGACAACGCAACTGGGCCGCTTGCTCGGCTGGTGGGGACGTAGAGCAGGGAGGCCGGCTGCGCTGCTCGCGGGACGGTGGGTTTCCGCAAGTCCCGCGGCTGTGGCCAGGGTGGTCACCAGCATCGTGCTGTTGATCGGGCTCTCAGCTCAGCTCTACACATGGAACAACCGCACTGCCGAGTCCGACGCGTCGGCCCTGGAGGCGCAGCGGACGCTGGCCTCATCCGCCGTGGTCGTCGATGGAATCGACCGCAACTCACCGACGCGGTTGAAACAATTCATGTCGGCCCTCCCCTCCGATCAAAAGGTGCTGGGCGTATACGGTCCCGACGGGCCCAGCCAACAGGTGCGCGTCCGTGTTGTCGGCAGCGGAGCTGCCCTGCGACAGGCTGACCTGCCCGTGCCGGTCGCGACGGGAGAAGCCGCCGCGATCACGGTCAAGCAGGTGGAGTCCGACCGAGGGCAAGCGCTCAGCGAGGCTGCTGACTTCGCCGGATCCGGAGCCGTGACCGTCGAGCGGAATGTCGTACGAGAGACGAAAAGCCTGGATTCGTTGCAGGTCGTGGCTCCGGAAGGCAGCACCGTCGATGCGCCCGAGGTGAAGAGTCTCGCGAACAGAACACTGGCGCCCGGCTGGAAGGTGACGCTTCCAGGCGAAGAATGGACGTCGACGCTCGCCACCTACCGTGAGAACAACTGGTGGATGCCGATATTCGGAACAGGGACGCTTGCCATTCTTGTGTTCGCTGCCTGTCTTGCCAATATGGCAGAGTTCCTGCGCTTTTCGCGCTCAATCGCGCCGGTGGTCGTTGTCGCAGGAACTCGCCGCCTCTTCGTATGGACGACCCTGCTCGTCTTCCTCGGCTCGTTCCTCTGCGCAACTATCATCGGGGTTGGTGCCGCCCTCGTGCTCACGATTCCCATGCAGGGGCCACCTGTACGAGCCGACGGGCTGCCGCTCACGCTGGTCAGTTGGAGCGTTGCCGTCGTCGTCATGCTGGCACTGATTATGAGCGCATGGGCCGTCAGAGTGGCGGTCAAGGAGGCCGGGCGCTGGAGACCGGTAGCCGAGTAGCCCTCACAGGAGTCTGTTGTGATTGGCCGTCAGCTCTGAGCGTCGGTCAATCCGCTCGCTTAGATTGGAAAACTGTCCGGCGGGAGTTTGGTGGCCACACTTTCTCGCCTGGCTCCGGTCCACTACGGAGAGCAATCGCGCGCCGCCGAGGTCGAGTAGCTCGTAACAGTGCTCTCCCGGGCAGATGCGAGGGGTTGTTTCGGATCGGTGTTCGTGGGATGACGTTCCTTGGACGCGCAGCCGTCCGGTGTCTCGTCCGGTTGTCGCGCCGCGAGTTTGGTGAAGACCCTGTTCCGCGTGCTCCAGATCCAGCCTCATCGCGCCCTACGGCCCAGCCCTTCTCGTAGCTGGTCCGGACGTGCAGTTCGGTTACGGCCTGCACGCCAGCGTCGGACGGGCCTACGTCGTCCGGCGGAATCAGCGCGTGGAGATCCTCCTCCCATTCCCACCCAAGATCGCGGAGGACGGTTCGGGCCTCCGACTGCTCCCATCCGCTCCTCGCCAACACGCCGTGACGCAGGTCCGAGGCGAAGACGACGTCAGGATGCGGACGCATCAGATCAACTCCTTGACGAGTGCGGCGACCGTCGGCTCATCAGCATCAGCTGGACCCCGTTCAGGCCAGGCGGCCAATTGGAAGCGCGCCGGGCGTGCGTCATGGCGGCCAACGCGGCACTCGTCGCCGGCCTTGCCGAGCGCGTTGTTCATGCGGGTGAGGAAGCGGTCGTACTGCTCGTGCCGGAGCACTGCCGAGCCCGCTTCCTCGTAGGCGTAGGCGTAGGCGTAGGCGTCGGCGCGGGCAGAAGGCGAAGGCCGCGATCTCGTAGGCGAGGTGGTCGTGCTCCGTCCAGCACGGCGGAATGACGTGCTGCGGCTGCCAGGCGTAGGTCTGGTTCAGCCAGCGACACACGGCGTCGAGCCATCCAGGCAGCGGTGTGATCAGCTCAGCCGAGAGGGCGCGGATGTCCCACGGTGATGGGCCATCCACCGCCTCCTCCGCGCTTCTCTCCGCGATGTACTCAGCGATCAGCGCGGGCGGTTCCGGGTAGGGCGCGAAGCGGGCGAAGGGATTCGCGGTCATACGGCAGCAGCTCCCCGACGGCTCGCCCATGCGGTGGCGTGCGCCTCGGCCTGGTTCTTTTTCGCAGCAGTCTGCTGCGCGCGCACCAGCTCGTTCGCGTTGCGGAGGTCGCGGACCTGGGCTTCGATCTCGGGCCAGGAGTCCCAAGTCCACATGCCGTCAAGACGGGTGATGACGGGGGGCAAGTTGTCAGCGAGTACCAGTGCGTGGCCTTCGTCCAGCCTCTTGATCTCGTCACTGCGAAGGACCGGTTTGCCGCGGGATGTGTGGCCATGCTCACTTCTCGACCGTTCGGACAACACTCGCTATTGCCCTTCCGGTCATGTCCAGCGAAATGCAAAACGAGACTGCTGGCTACTTGGAGTTCCAGAACGAATACCAACTGTGCACACTCGTGACGGTGCGTCCCGATGACTGCCCGCCCGTTGTGCCCGTCGGCGCTGCGCGACCACCCGCTGTCCAAGATCAGGGGGAACTTCAGGGTCGTAGCCTCCTCTCCTGGCACTGCCTCGCGCCAGTGGTGGGAAGCCGGCCTGCGCGACCTCGGATGGCGACTGTTCACCGTCATCTCTCCGGCCGCCGCCGCTCGGACGAAGCCAGCCGGAACGCAATCCCGCACTGGATTGACTGAGGCGTAGAATCTTGAGGGAGCCACCAGGAGGCGCCATGCGAAACGGGAGGCTGCTGAGATCGTTCACCGCCAGGTCCAGCGCCCGTCGACGAAGCCCGGTGCATGAATCGATGCCCCGGAAGCGCTTCGCCGTCAAGGTGGCCGAAGGGCGGATGGGCCGCGGCGGTGCTTTCCGGTGCGGAAGCAGCGCCCTGGGGTTCCGCGTTGAAGTCATCGATACCGAGACCGGCCGACCCCAGTACGTATCCGAGAATTTCACATACGGCCTGGCTTATGCCGATGGCGAGAAGTGCGTTGCCAAACTCGTCAGCGGGACGAAGAGGCTGAAGTAGCGCCGCTGGCCGGCGGAGAACATCGACGACGGGTGGTCATATGCCTGAAGTCGCTCAGTTACAGGGGGCGACTGGCCGTCGTGGGCCGGCTAAAGGCGTGGCAACACGTTGCCACGAGTACCGCGAACACCCGCTGTGAGTTCGCCCCGGGGCAGCAGTGCTTCTTTGTGGGGGCCAAGGCCCTCCCTGCTGTGCGCTGTGCTCCTCAACGGCCACGCGCACACACTCCGCAACGCCCCTCGGACTGCCCTCGGCCGGAACGGTTGCTCAATGCCGCACTTCGGGCGGGTTGCGGGTGGATTGCCGGTATCGCGTCATACGGTCGACTTGCGCGGCCGTCGGCCGCCGGTGTGCACCGTGAAGGGGTTCGGCATGGAGGCCAGCGAGCGCGGCCAGGACCCCAGTCCGCCGACCCCCGGGCAGCGGCGGCCGGCCGCGGGAGCCGACGACGGGCGCTCTTCCGCCGACGGCGCGGCGCAGGAGGCGGTGAAACCGGAGCCGGCGACAGTGCCTTCCCGGCTCCGGGCCGCTCTGCTGAAGGGGCCGCCGCGTGGTCCGTCGCGTCCGGAGTTCTGGCGCAGTCCGTTGCGGGGGCCGTGGCTGACATCGGTGCTCGGGTCGATCCTGCTTTTCGGCATCATCGTGCTGTTCGTGACCGGATTGCTGTCGTACGCCGCGTACAACCCGGATCTGGCGTCGCTCAACGACAAGACACCGGACAAGGGATGGCTGGGCTTCTATCTGTTCTCCTGGCCCACCAGCCCCTCGTGGCTCTACCGGCTCACCCAGGGGATCCACGTCACGCTGGGGGTGGTGCTGATCCCGGTACTGCTCGCCAAACTCTGGTCGGTGATCCCGAAGCTGTTCTCCTGGCCGCCGCTGCGTTCGCCCAGTCACGCGGTGGAGCGGCTGTCCTTGCTGCTGCTCGTCGGCGGGGCCCTGTTCGAGTTCGTCACCGGCATGCTGAACGTCCAGTTGCACTACATCTTCCCCGGGTCCTTCTACACCCTGCACTTCTACGGCGCCTGGGTGTTCATCGGTGCTTTCGTCGTGCACGTCGTCTTCCGCGTCCCCACCATGGCGCGTGCTCTACGAAGCCGCCGCTGGCGCACCGAACTGCGCACCCCCGCCCTGAGCACGCAGCCGGAACCGGCCGACGACAGCGGTCTGGTGTCCGTGAACCCGGCGCGCCCCACGATGTCGCGGCGTGGCGCGCTCGGCATGGTGGGCGCGGGTTCCCTGACCCTGCTGGCCGTGACGGCCGGACAGAGCATCGGGGGATCGCTGCGGCAGACCGCGCTGCTCGCCCCGCACGGCCGCGATCCGGGGGCCGGACCCAACGGCTTCCAGGTCAACAAGAGTGCGGCCGGCGTGGGCATCCGGGCCCGCGACGTGGGACGTGAATGGCGGCTTGTGGTGCGCGGCGGCGGCCGGGAGAGGATTCTGACGCGCGAGCAGGTGCTGGCGCTGCCGCAGCACTCGGCCGCGCTGCCGATCGCCTGCGTGGAGGGCTGGTCGACCGACGACCAGCACTGGAGCGGGGTGCGGCTGACGACGCTGGCCGCCCTGGTGGGGCTGCGCCAGAGCCCGCCGGGCGTGTTCGTCGAGTCCGCGCAGCGCAGCGGTTCGTTCCGCTCAGCGGTGCTGCGCGACAACCAGGTCCGCGACCTCCAGTCACTGCTCGCGCTCCGGGTCAACGGCGCCGTGCTGTCCCCGGACCACGGCTACCCGGCACGGATCATCGTTCCGGCCAACCCAGGCGTGCACAACACCAAATGGGTCACGCGGCTGACCTTCGGAGCGACAGCGTGAACAGCATCCGCGCACGCTACGGCGCCTCACCCGTGCACTTGCTCCTCGTCCTGTGCTCCTTCGCCCTCACCCTCTACGCCGGAATCCGGCTGCTGAAGGGCGACGCACTGGGGGTGGCGCTCTGGTTCGTCGGCGCGGCCCTCATCCACGACCTGCTGTTCCTGCCCGTGTACACCTTCACCGACCGCGCACTGCAAGCCCTGTTCCGGTTCCGGCGTGCCCCGGACCGTGACAGCGGCGGGCCGGCCATGGAGAACGCGGGATGGATCAACTACCTCCGCGTGCCCGCCTTCGTCTCCGCCTTGCTGCTCCTGGTGTGGTATCCGCTGATCCTGGACCGGGTGGGCGCGTACTCCTCGTACACCGCACTGCCCGCAGGTGTCTTCTGGGGCCGCTGGCTCCTGATCACCGCGGGCCTCTTCGCCCTCTCCGCACTCTGTCTGCTCGCCCGGACCTGGCGGGCGCACCCGCCCGAGAGACGGTCGAAGAAGGTCCGGCCGGCAGCGGCACGCAGACGATCGTAAAAGGGCACGGCCCGCAGTCCCATCGACCGGCACCCGCGCCCCTGGCCGGTCAGGGAGCGCGCCGCAGCGCGACGAACGTGCGGCCTCGGGCCGTCCAGTGTTCAGCCGCGGCCCAGCCGGTCTCCCGTGCCCGGCGCAGCATTGCTGTCAGGCCGACCGCGGCCCACCAGAACGGCGAGCCGAGGCCGCCGTGTCCGTCGTCGAGCCGTACTCGGTGGCGTTCATCGACGTCGGCCGGCGCGGTTTCGACCAGGAGCAGGCCGCGGCCGCTGACCAGGCGTGCGACCCGCTCCAGCAGAGCATGCGGGTCGCCGCCGATCCCGACGTTCCCGTCGATCAGAAGCGCGGTGTCCCACCGTCCTTCGTTCGGGAGCCAATCGAACACAGAGCGGCGCAGCGCGGCTCCGCCCGAGCGCACGGTACGGGCGACGGCTATCGGACAGACATCGATGCCCATAGCAGGATGACCCAGGTCGGTCAGAGCAACCACCAGCAGACCCGGGCCGCAGCCGATGTCCAACACACTGCCGACGCAGCGTCGCAAGGTCGTCATGTCACCGGAATCAGCCCCCAGATTTCGGTGCGCCCCGTACATCCGCCAGTTGTGGCCGACCATTCGAGCGCAATGGTCGGCCACGCTGCTCGGGGTGGTTGGGCGCACGGGGGTTGTCACGGTGGGATCGGGTTCACCGGCCACCCGGGTGACGGCCGATCAGGTGACGCCCCGCGCTCCGGAACCCACCCGGTCGAGGTGATCAGCGGATTCTCGGCGACCGACGCTTGCGGCCCTGGGCCGGGTGGCGCGGCCGGCACGCGGTGAACAGGTTTCTTCCGGGGGCACCGGTGCGCCTGTTGCCGCGTATCGACTGGAGACGGGCGCTCCCGGTACGGTGCGCAGCCCGCCGGTACTCCCTGGTCATGCTGAGCGCGCCCGCCGCTTGGTGACGATCGGGTTGCGGTGACGGTGGCTGACGTTTCCCCGCGTCGTGGAATGTCGTTGGCGCTGGTATGGATTCCTTGGATGAGCGGGACGGGGTGCCTGTTTATGCCCAGTTGCTGGGGGCGTACTGGCGGGACAGTGCGGCGTACCGGTGTCCGCTCCCGTCGCCTTCGCCGGGGTCGAAGGGCCGGGTGCTGCGGGCCGCGATGGTCGGCTTCGCCGTCATCACGATCGTCGTGGCAACGGTGTCCGTCGTGGGCTGACCCGGTGTCAAGCACCGCCACCAGGCCGTGGTGCGCGAGCTGGTGTACCACGGCCCGGCCGACGGCGGGTGCTGCCCCGTCGGGGCGGGCTGCCTGGTCTGTCTCTGCGGCGACCAGGAGGCGTCCCGCTCGGCAACGTCGCCGACGGGATCGGCCTGTCCTCGAAGTGGTCCTTGCCCTTCGCGGCTACGTCGTCACCGGCGGGCCGCCGCGCTGTGGGCGGCAGCGTCCTGCAAGCGGGGTCGGCGACTGGAAACGCGGAGCAGCACCGCAGGTCCCAGGGGGTGGGTGGGTTCTGCGGTGCTGCGTCCTGCCGGACATTCCGCCGTCCGGCAGGTGGT
>NZ_JAYMZR010000074.1:0-38507 GCF_035828615.1 Streptomyces sp. H27-D2
GGGGGCACACCCAATCCCCTGTTTGAGGGGAGTCCGCCGGCGCCGCGCCCCGGGCGGGGGCGCGGCGCCGGCTGCCGTGCGTCAGGCGTCGGCTTCCCAGGGCTTCATCCAGCTGTCCATGGCGCGCTTGAAGGCGGCGTGCTCCGCGCGCAGCCGCGCGTTCTCGCGCTCCAGCCTGTCCAGCCGGTCCTCGGTCCTGCGGTCCTCGGTCCTGCGGTGTTCGGGCTGCGGCGGCGGGGTGTGCCCGAGGCGGGCCGAGATGACCCGGCGCTGTGGGGCCGGCCGGTCCTGATCCGGCGCGGACAGCGGCTCACCGGGGCCGGAGTCGCTGTTGAGGATGGAGTACTCCAGCTCGCGCAGGCTCTCGCCGGGCTCAAGACCCAGCTCCTCGGACAGCTTCTTGCGGGTGGTACGGAAGAGTTCGAGCGCCTCGACCTTCCGCCCCGACCGGGACAGCGCCAGCATGAGCTGGCCGCAGGTCTTCTCCCGGAAGGGGTGCTCGGCGACGAGGCAGGCCAGTTCCCCGACGAGCTTCCGGTGCCGGCCGAGGGCCAGCTCCAGGTCGTAGCAGTCCTCCAGGGCGGCCAGCCGTTCCTCGTGGAACTTCGTGGCCAGCGACTCCGCGAGCCGGCTGTCCAGGCCGGAGCCGATCAGGCCACGCCACAGTCCGAGGGCCTGGCGCAGCACATCCACCGCTTCCCGGGTGGATCCGGCGTCGGCGGCCGCCCGGCCGAAGAAGGTGAGTTCCTCGAACTCGCTGAGATCCAGCGCCCCGCGGGGGACCAGGATGCGGTAGCCGGAGCCGTATGTCTCGATGACGGTTCCCGGCCGCTTGTCGGCGAACAGCCGCCGCAGGCCGGAGACGCAGATGCGGACCTGGTTCTTGGCCGAGGCCGGTGGCGAATCGTTCCAGATGGCGTCGACCAGCCGCTCGATGGCCACTACATGATTCGACTCCAGCAGCAGGATGGCGAGCAGTGCTTGTTGCCGCGGCCCGCCCAAGCGGATGTTCTCCCCGGCGAACTCCACGGTCAGTGGCCCGAGTATTCGGAAACGGAAGTCTTCTGACATGGGTAATCCCCCCTCGGCACGATGCATGACCATGATCAAGATCGCACCGTTCACTGGTCGCGCCCCCTGCTATCTCACTACATCCCCGCGGCTTGTGTCGGGCCCGGCGCGATTCTCAGCCGTCCCTGGCGCTGTCACCAGCACGGCAGGAACTTGAATCCGGCGCAGTGGTTCAGGCCCAGCCGGTCCTGCAATTCGTCCGAGAGCGAGGCCAGTTGCTCCAGTCCGCGGGCGTTGGCCAGCCGCCCCATGTCGAACCCGCGCAGGCCCGCCCGGTTGACCAGTTCGATGACCGCCAACTTGGCGTCCTCGTCGTCCGAGGCCACGAACACGTCGAGCAGCACTCCGTCCAGCTCTCCGGCGTAGAGGACGGACGCGCCCGTCGTGTTGAACGCCTTGACCACGGATGCCTCCGGGATCGCCGCGGCCAGCAGTTCCGCCGCGCTGACCGCCGTGGGCGTACGCGTTGCCAGGGGCGCAACCGTTGCCATGGGCGCGCCCATTACCGCGGGCATGCCCGCTGCCATGGGCGTACGCGCTCCGCCCGGCCCGCCCGCCCCCGCGCCGGACCCGTCCGCCGGGTTGGCGACGTCCACGACGACCTTCCCCGCCAGCCGACGGTGTTCCACAGCGGCCAGCAGCAGCGACTCGCGGTGCGGCAGGGCGAGCACGATCAGGTCGGCCACCAGTGCCGTCGCCACATCCGCCGGAACCACCAGTCCAGCCGCGCCGTCGCTCACCTCGGCGGCCACCCGCCACGCGGCCCCGTGGTCCCGGTCGGCCAGCAGGACGGTCTCGCCGGCGAGGGCCAGTCGCCGGGCGACGGCCCGGCCCATCGCTCCGGCCCCGATGATGCTGTGGTTCATCCGGCTTCTCCTGGTCCACGAGGTCCGCCTGCGGTCCCCGCGTACGGACCCGCTGCGCGGTCGGTGCTCCGCGAGCCTCGACCGGCCGACGATGGGAAGCAATCCCGCAAATTGGGGGTGCGGGCGGGAAGCGCGCCGGGTGCGCGGCGCCGTCCGAGCGGGTCGCGCCGCGGACCCCCTCAATTGAGGGATGGCGCATCCGGCCCGTAAACAGGAGGATCGCCGGGTGAGCAAGCCCATCGGTTCCCAGATCCTGTCCGGCCGCGACGAGTTGCTCGACCGCGCCGCGCGGGCGCCTGACGCACTCACGATGTTCGCTGAGGCGTCGCGCTACCTGCGCCGGCTGATCCCGTACGACGCCGCCGTCTGGCGCGCGACCGACCCGGTCACCGGGCTGATGACCGCGCCGATCCGGGCGGAGAACCTCGATGACGAAGGCTGCGCGGTCTATTGGGGCTGCGAGCTGTTCACCGAGGAGGTGAACCTGTTCCGCGATCTGGCGCGCGCCGAGGTGCCTGTCGCCAGTCTGCGGGAGAGCACCGGGGGCCTGCCGACCCGCAGCATGCTCTACCACGACTTCATGCGGCCCCGCGGGCTGGACGACGAGCTGCGGGCCGTGCTGCGCGTCGGCGGCCGGCCGCGCGGCCACATCAGCCTGTTCCGGTCGAAGGGCCGCAGCGCGTTCGACCCGGCGGACGCCAGGCTCGTCGAGGGCCTGGTCACTCCGCTGGCCAAGCGGCTGCGCTCGTTCGCCCAGCCGGTCCCGGAATCACTGACCGACCCCCCGACGTCCGCCGAACACGGCCCGGGGCTCCTGCTGTTCGACGCGCGGGGCACGCTGATCTCCGTCAACGACGACGCCCGGCAGTATCTCGAAGACCTGCCGGACGGCCCGTCCACGGCCACCGCCCTGGGGGTCAGGGTGCCGGCCTGGATCCACAGCACGGCCACCCAGGCCCGCGCGATCGCTCAGGACCGAGGGCGCGGCACCGCCCGGGTCCGCACCCGGACCCGGGCCGGCCGCTGGCTGGTCTGCCACGCGTCCTGCCTGCGCGAGGCGGGTGGCGCGCTCGGCGCCTCCGCGGTCGTCATCGAGCCGGCGAAGGCTTCGGAGATCGTGCCGCTGATCGCCGAGGCCTACGAACTGTCCGACCGGGAGCTGGAGATCACCCAGTACGTCGCACGGGGGCTGCCCACCGGCGAGATCGCGAAGCAGCTTTTCCTGTCCCCGCACACCGTGCGGGACCACATCAAGGCGGTCTTCGAAAAGGTGGGGGTCTCCAGCCGGGGCGAACTCGTCGGCAGACTCTTCACCGAGCACTACGCGCCGCTGGCCGAACGGAGAATCGTCAGAGTCGTGGACAACTGACGACTCGTTGAATCATGGATGACCCTGAGCGCCCGCCGGAATCCGGCGGGCGCTCAGGCATTTCCGGCCGTACGGCCGGCGACAACGCTCAGTGATATCCCTCCGAAAACAGATCAATACTCGACCGCTCCATGATTGTCCTAATGGATCCGCGGGGCCGGGGGACTGCGAAGTTCGCCGGCAGTGGAGCAGCGCACTCGCCGACGGGTAACGGCCGGCGGATTACCGGGGAACGGCCACCGGCCTCTCCGATGCTCCTGACGTGCGCGCGACGTGCGCGGATCACTACGTCGGCTCACCAATTCTGATGTGACCGAAGGAGAGGGCCTCATGGCGCTCAATACCTCATTCGCCCGCCAGGTTCGACTGAAACGTCTGCACCGCCACGCGCCGGACCGGCTCTTCATCGTGCCCCTCGACCATTCGGTCACCGACGGCCCGGTAACCGGCGGCAATCGCGTCAACCGACTCGTCGGCCGACTCGCCTTCAATGGTGTGGACGCGGTGGTGCTGCACAAGGGGAGCCTGCGCCATGTCGAGGCCGAATGGTTCACCCGTACCTCGCTGATCGTGCATCTCAGTGCGAGCACGATCCACGCCGCCGACCCCAACGACAAGTACCTGGTCGCCAGTGTCGAGGAGAGCCTGCGGCTCGGCGCCGACGCGGTCAGCGTGCACGTCAACCTCGGTTCCCGCGAGGAGAAGCAGCAGATCTCCGACATGGCGGCGGTGGCGGACGCCTGCGACCGCTGGAACGTTCCGCTGCTGGCCATGATGTACCTCCGCGGCCCCAAGATCACGAATCCCGCGGACCCCGACCTGGTGGCGCACGCGGTGACGCTCGCCGCCGACCTCGGCGCCGACCTGGTCAAAGCGCCCTACGTCGGTTCGGTGTCCGCGATGGCCGATGTCACCAGCGCCGCGTCCGTACCGGTCATCGTCCTCGGCGGCCCGCGCAACGACGACGAGGGCGAGGTGCTGACCTACGTCGAGGACGCGCTGCGCGGCGGCGCGGCGGGCGTGGCGATGGGCCGCAACGTCTTCCAGGCCCCCGATCCGGGCGCGTTGGCGTCCAAGCTCGCGGATCTCATCCACGGCGACTTCCCCGCCGACGTGCGCTGACCCCCGCCTGGCGCCGCCCGGTTCCCCCTCTCCACCTTCCAACTGTCCGCCTCGTTCCGCGTGTTCACTTGCTCGTCTGTTCCGCTGTTCCGCCTGGAACAGAACCCCATGAGGAGTACTCCGTGAAGCTCAGCTGGCTCGACATCCGCAAGCCCCACGAAGCCAAGGCCGCCATCGTCCAGGAGGCGCTGCACTACCGGCTGGACGGAGTCGTCGCCGACGATCCCGCCGAGTTCGAGCAGCTTCCGCCGACCGTGCAGAAGGTGCTCTTCCCGCAGGGCAGGCCGCTGCCGGAGGACTTCGGCAGCGCCGACGTCGTCATCGTCGACCCCGCCGTGCACGGCGAACCCGCCGAACTGGCGCTGCGGCACCCCGAGGTGGAGTTCGGCCGGTTCGTCGAGATCATCGACGCCGACACGCTGGAGGACGCCTGCCAGTCGGCCCGTACCGAGAAGTGGAGCCTGTTGCTCTTCCGGGACCCCACCAAGATCCCGCTGGAGATCGTGATCGCGGCGGCGGCCAAGGCCACCGGCAGCATGATCACCATCGCGCAGGACGCCGAGGAGGCCGAGATCATCTTCGGCGTGCTGGAGCTCGGCTCGGACGGCGTGATGATGGCCCCGGCGAAGGTCGGCGACGCGGCCGCGCTCAAGAACTCGGCCGAAACCGAGTCCCCGAACCTCAACCTGACCGAGCTGACGATCGTCGAGACCACCCACATCGGCATGGGCGAGCGGGCCTGCGTCGACACCTGCACGCACTTCCGGGAGGACGAGGGCATCCTCGTCGGCTCGCACTCCAAGGGCATGATCCTGTGCGTCAGCGAGACGCACCCGCTGCCGTACATGCCGACCCGCCCGTTCCGGGTGAACGCGGGCGCCATCCACTCCTACACGCTGTCGAAGGGCGAGCGCACCAACTACCTGAGCGAGCTGAAGGCCGGCAGCAAGGTCACCGCCGTCGACGTCAAGGGCCAGACCCGGGTCGTCACCGTCGGCCGGGTCAAGATCGAGTCCCGCCCGCTGATCTCCATCGACGCGGTGGCGCCCAACGGCCAGAGCGTCAATCTGATCCTGCAGGACGACTGGCACGTGCGGGTGCTCGGCCCCGGCGGCGTCGTCCTCAACAGCACCGAGTTGAAGCCGGGCGACATCGTGCTGGGCTACCTGCCCACCGAGGACCGGCACGTCGGCTACCCGATCAACGAGTTCTGCCTGGAGAAGTAGGCCGGACCGACTCCGCCGGCCCCGCACCGGCCGACCGGACGTCTCACCGCCGTGGCGCCCGGGCCCCCCCCCCCCCCCCCCCCCCACGGCCCCCTCCCCGGGGACGAAACACCCCTTACCCTGCGTTTCTTGTCACACCGCAATCGCCGGGAATTCCCGGTTCCACCGCAACCCCTCGCCCCGGCCGGGACTCTCTAAACGCGACAGAGATCCCACCGGAGGTTTTCCCGTTGAGCAGCACACGCCCGCGCAGCCAGTTCCGCCGCCCTGCCCGTAACACCGCGATAGCCGGCGGCGCGGTCCTCGCCGCGGCGCTCACCGCGTGCTCCGGCAGTGCCGCCCCGGGCGACGGGCCGGGTGACGGGAAGCAGCGGACCGCGATCTCGGTGAACCTCTCGGGCAAGCAGGCCGAGGCGGGTCAGCCGGTGCGGGTGACCCTCGCCGACGGCAAGCTCAAGCAGGTCACGGCCACCGACGCCAAGGGCGCCCGGCTCGACGGGAAGATCTCCGCGAACGGCAGGACCTGGACGTCCGCCCGTAAGGCCGCGCCCGGCACCCGGTACCGCGTCGAGGCGAAGGACACGGACGGCGGGAGCGCCACCGCCGGCTTCGGCACAGCCGCTCCCGACAAGGTCAACAAGCTGGCCCTGGTGCCGGGCAAGGACAGCACGGTGGGCATCGGCCAGCCGCTGTCGGTCGTCTTCGACCACCCGGTGAAGAACAGGGCCGAGGTCGAGAAGCACCTCAAGGTCAGCACCTCCGACAAGACGGAGGGCTCCTGGGGCTGGATGCAGGACTGGTCGGGCAAGGACAGGGTCGACTGGCGTCCCAAGGAGTACTGGAAGCCGAACACCAAGGTCACCCTGAAGGCGGACCTCAACGGCGTCGACTCGGGCACGGCCGGCGGCTGGTTCGTCCGCGACTACGCGACCGGCTTCACCGTCGGCGAGAACCAGATCGTCAAGATCGACCTCGACCAGCACCGGCTGAAGCTGCTGCGGGACGGCAAGCAGATCAAGGACGTCCCGATGTCGGCCGGCACCCCCGGCGGCGAGAAGGCGTCCTGGCGCGGCAAGACCGTGCTGATGGCCAAGGAGGGCACGATCAACATGCGCTCCGAGACCGTGGGCCTGGGCGACTCCTACGACAAGATGGTCGACGACTCGATGCGGCTGACCTGGTCCGGGATGTACGCGCACGCCGCGCCCTGGAACGCCGGCTACTTCGGCAGCGCCAACAAGAGCTCCGGCTGCATCGGCATGAGCGACGCCGACGCCAAGGGGATCTACGACCAGGTGCGGGTCGGCGACCCGTTCGAGGTCACCGGCAACGATGCCAAGGGCACCCAGGCGATCAACAACGGCTACGGCGAGTGGAACCTCTCCTGGTCCGAGTGGCAGACCAAGAGCGCCCTGAGCTGAGCCAGCCTCCGGTCCGGACGTCATCGGTCCGGACGTCACCGGACCCGGGCGGTCCGCCGCGGTCGGACCGAAGCCCGGGGGCTGGTGTGCAGCCCGGGGGCCAGCGTCAGAGTGACCGCGAGGGAGAGCGCCGCCATCACGGCCATCGCCGTCGCGGGCGAGGTGCACTGGGCGACCGCCCCCGCGAGAGCGGCGCCCACGCCCTGCATCGTGAGCATGCCCGAGGCGTGCAGCCCCAGGGCGTGCCCGCTCAGCTCCTCCGGCGTCAGGGCCATCAGCCGCTCCTGGAGCAGCAGGCTCGCCGAGAAGCCGGTCGAGGCGAGTACGACGGCGGCCACCGCGAGGGGCGGCGTCGGGCGCAGCGCGAAGATCAGATACGGGGCGGCGAGCAGCAGGCACAGCGGGACGCCGAGCCGCTCTCTCCACCGCCGGGGGACGAACCGGCCGGTCAGGGTGTCCCCGGTCAGCATGCCGAGTGCGGCGAAGGCGAAGAGCAGCCCCGAGTGCCGGGGCGCGTAGGGCACGTACAGGGACTCGCAGCCGACGATCAGCCCGTTGGGCACCCAGAGGGCGAGGTAGACGTGGCGGCGCGGCCCGGAGGACCAGAGCCGCGCGTTGTTCCGCCAGGTGTCGGTGACCGACGGCCGCCCGGTGGCCCGCGGCGGCCGGCTGCTGAGCCCGAAGCGGGCGACGGCCGCGGCCACGAGGTACAGGGCCGCGCCGGTCAGCAGCGCGCCGCGCGGTGACAGGGTCGTCACGAGTACGCCGCCGACCGCGAACCCGCAGATCTGCAGAATGCCGCCGGACATGTTGAACGCGGAGCGGCCGAGTGGATAGCCATCCCGCGCGAGGATCTCGTTGAGCAGTCCGTAGCGCACTCCGCCGCCCAGCGAGCCGATCACCCCGAGGCCCAGGAGGACGGCGAAGGAGGCCCACACGGGCAGCCCCGGGACGGCCTGGGCCGCGGTACCGAGGGCGAAGAGCAGCGTCATGCCGGTCAGCGCGGCGCGCGGCGGCAGCCGGTCGGCGGCCGAGAGCAGCGTCGTCGCGCCGAGCACCTGGGCCAGCGAGGGGCCGAACATGGCGAGGGCGGAGAGCAGCGGCGAGCCGGTCGCCACGTAGATCAGCGTGCCCAGGGCCAGGCCGCTCACCGTCTGGGCGGCCACCTGTGCGGAGGCGGTCAGGAAGAGCGGGGTGAACTCCGGTGTACGGAAGAGCTCTTGATAGGTGCGCATGGCCGGAGTCTCAGTGCCCCCGCCGGCCGGGCGTTACTGTTTCGCGGGGAGGCGAAACGATGGGCTGGTGGCTGGTCAACGCGGACACCCTCGCGGGCAGCCGGTTCGTCGTCTCCCCGCTGGCCGAGGCCACCGCGAGCCTGAAGACCCTGGAGCGGGGCACGGCCGCGCACCCGGGCGAGCGCGGGTGGCTCGACGCCCACCGGCCCGCCTACCGCGAGCGGCTGGCCGCCGACCCGGTCGCCGCGCTGCTCGTACGGACCGGCCTGGGGCGCAGCTGGAACGCGACCTTCCTGACCCCCACACCGATGGGCGAGGGCGAGCCGGAGTTCCGGCAGGAGCTGGCGCGGATCCGCGAGACACCGGCTGAGGCCGCCCGCGCGGACCTGGAAGTGTCCTCGACGCCCCGAAGAGCACGACGCAGCTCGTCGCCCTGACCGGCCAGGGGCTGGGATCGGTGGGCCGCCACCTCAAGGTCCTGCTCGACGCCCGGCTGGTCCGGCGCCGGCGCGCGGGGCGGTCCGTGCTCTATTTCCGGACGGACGCCGGGGAGGTCCTGGTGCGGGCGCAGGGCGGCGGCTGAGGGCTCGTCCGGCGGGTCGGTCGCCCGGGGGGCTCGCGGCCTGGCCGAGCAACGATGTCGCTGTGCAACATGCTGTCGGCGGCCCGGGCGGCGGAAAATTAGTGGAGTCGCTGCGACCATGGCTGTCAGCCTCACGATCATGAACAGCCCCAAGGCGAGCAGACGCTAACCACCGGTCGACCGGTGGCTGACCCGCTGTCGTTCTGGGCGGTGGCCGTCGTTTCGGTGCCGGCCGTCATCGCGATCGCGCGGGCGATTCCGGGCGATCGTCCGGACTCCACCGGCACGAGCGCACGCGGGGAACTGCGTGTGCTGGCCGGCCGCGAGCTCTCGTTGACCTTGCTGACGATGGCGCTGGTGCAGGGCGCGACGTTCTGTACGTTCACCTACCTCGCGCTGCTCGTCACCAACGTCACCGGGTTCGGACCCGGTTGGGTGCCCGGTATGCTCGCGCTCTTCGGGGTGGGCGCGTTCGTCGGTGTCACCGTCGGTGGCCGGATCGCCGATGCGCGGCCGGTCACGCTCCTGGCGACCGGCATGGTCTCGCTCGCCCTCGGCTGGACCGCGCTCGCGCTGACCGCCGGGAATCCGGTGGCCGCGATCGTGCTCGTCTTCGTCCAGGGGATGCTCGCGTTCGGCACCGGACCGGCGTTGATCTCGCGGGTCCTCCAACTGGCGGCCGATGCGCCGACGCTGGCCGGTGGGTTCGCCACAGCGGCGTTCAACGTGGGTGCCACGATCGGTCCGTGGGCCGGCGGTCTCGCGATCGGCGCGGGATTCGGCTTTCGTTCGCCGGTGTGGGTGAGTGCGCTGCTGATGATCCTCGCGCTCGCCGTCATCGGTCCGGTGCTGGCGATGCGGCGCGCTCCGGCGCGTCGTCGCGAGGAGGTTCTAGCGGTGTAGCCCGATCGCCGCCCCGGCAGGCCGAGCCCGTACGGCCGCTCACCGTCGCCGCCCGTACAGATCCGTCAGCAGCGCGACAGCCGCGTGCGTCGCCGGGTGGGGGTCATGGCGTCGCCAGATGAGCCGCACCGGGATGGGGGCGGCGTCGCGCAGCGGCCGGGAGACGATGCCGTCGCGCCGGTACTGGGTGACGGTGCTCTCGGGGGTGATGCCGACGCTGCGGCTGGAGGCGATGACGGCGAGCCAGTCGTCGATGTCCTGGGTGTACTCGACCGCGGGGCGGGGGCCGTCCGGCCAGAGATCGACTGTGGTGGTTCCGGTGCGCCGGTCGATGAGCAGGGTCCGTTCGCGGACCTCGTCCAGCCGGATCGAGCGGCGTCTGGCCCAGGGGTCGTCGGCGGCCAGGACGCAGTAGCGGCGCTCGTGGCCGACTACGGCGCCGGCGAAGCGGCGTTCGTCGAAGGCGGCGCGCACCACGGCGAGATCGCAGATGCCCTCGGCCAGGCCGCCGGTGGCGGAGTTCGTACGGATCAGGTGCAGCTCGATGTCCGGGTACAGGGTGGCCCAGCGGCGCTGGAATTCCGGGGTGTGGCGGCCCATCGCCGACCAGGCGTGGCCGATGCGCAGCCGGGTGTGGCCGGTGGTCGCTTCGGCCACCAGGTCGTCGGCTTCGGCCAGCAGGTGTCTGGCGCGGGCCAGCACCTGCACGCCCGCGGTGGTGGGGGTGACGTTCCGGCTCGTGCGATGCAGCAGCCGGACGCCGAGGACTTCCTCGAACGCGCCCAGCGTGCGGGAGGCCGCCGCCTGCGAGACGCCCAGTTCGATCGCGGCGTCGGTGAAGCTGCCGGTGTCGACGATCGCGACCAGGCAGCGCAGATGACGCAGCTCCATATTCATAACCTCAGCGTATAGATGAGCGCACGTATGCATTGTGAGCATGCGTGCGGCGCCGCGCATGCTCCGTCGCATGAATCCGTCTGCACGCGAGTGAATCCGTCCGTACGCGAGCGGCGGTCCGAAGTCGCCGCCGCCCCGGGCCGTTCTCCGGGCCGCCACACCGGTCTGGCGATGATGTTCGGCAGCGGGCTGTCCAACCAGGTCGGTGCGGCCACCGCCGCGCTGGCCTTTCCGGTGATCGGGCCGGCCGGGGTGGTGGCCGTACGGCAATGGGTGGCCGGGATCGTGCTGATGGCCGTCGGCCGTCCGCGGCTGCGCTCGTTCACCTGGCGGCAGTGGTGGCCGGTGCTGTCGCTGGCGGTGGTCTTCGCCACGATGAACCTGTCGCTGTACACCGCGATCGACCGTATCGGCCTCGGTCTGGCGGTGACGCTGGAGTTCCTCGGGCCGCTGGCCGTGGCGCTGGCCGCCTCCCGGCGGGCGGTCGACCTGATCTGCGCGCTGATCGCCGGGGCCGCCGTCGTCGCCTTGACCCGGCCGCAGCCGGCCACGGACTACCCGGGCATCGCCCTCGCCCTGCTGGCCGCCGTCTGCTGGGCCTCGTACATCCTGCTCAACCGCACCGTCGGCCAACGGCTGCCGGGCGCGCAGGGATCGGCCGCGGCGGCCGGGCTGTCCGCTCTGTTCTATATCCCGGTCGGCATCACGGTCCTCCTCCGGCACCCGCCGACCGCGGGGGCGCTCGGCTACGCGGCCGCCGCCGGCGTCCTCTCCTCGGCGGTTCCGTTCCTCGCCGACCTGCTCGCGCTGCGCCGGGTCCCGGCCCGCTTCTTCGGGGTCTTCATGAGCGTCAACCCCGTACTGGCGGCCCTGGTGGGCCTGCTCATCCTGGACCAGTCCCTCCAGCCGGTCGAATGGCTCGCCATCGCGGCGATCGTGGCCGCCAACACCGCCAGCGTCCTGACCGCCGGCCGCGGGACGGCGGAACAGCGGGACAGCCCGCGCCGGCCACAGCTCTGAAGGCACCCGCCGAGCGGAGAAGAGAAGCTCCGCCGACCGATGAGTTCGCAGCGCGGGAGCGGTCTGTACGGGTGAAAATTGAGGAAACACCTCACGCACGAGGGAGGTACCGATGACCACCGACGGATTCACCACATGCCTGTGGTTCGACGGACAGGCTGAGGAGGCGGCGAACCACTACGCCTCGATCTTCAAGAACTCCAGGATCGGAGCGGTCGGCCGCTACACCGAGGCTGGTCCGGGCCCGGCCGGCAGCGTTCTGGCCGTCGAGTTCGAAGTCAACGGCCAGAAGTTCGTCGCCCTGAACGGCGGACCGCAGTTCACCTTCAACGAAGCCGTTTCCTTCCAGATCCACTGCGCCGGCCAGGACGAGGTGGACTACTACTGGGACAAGCTCTCCGCCGGGGGCCAGGAGGTCGCCTGCGGCTGGCTCAAGGACGTCTACGGAGTGTCCTGGCAGGTCATCCCCAGCGTGCTCATCGACATGATCAGCGACCCGGACCCGGAGAAAGCACAACGGGCCACCGAGGCGATGCTCTCGATGACCAAGTTCGACATCGCCGCACTCCGGAAGGCACACGCCGGCGAATAGCCAGCCCACGCGGCGGTCAGCACAGCCGTGAGCTCCCGGACGGGCGGCAGCCCTGCCCGGGAGCCCGGCCGCGGGCGGTACGGGCCCTCGGCTCGGATCAGGTGACGCTCAGCTCGGCCGGTGCCACTGACCGGATCCGGCTCCCGTACTCGTCGCGGTGATCAGTGTGCGCACCAGTGGATGTGCCGCAGGTTCTTCACGTAGCGGGCCGGGACCCAGCCGAGCTTGTGGCTCAGCTCGTACCAGATGCGGTTGCCGTTGATGTTCTGGCCGTTGACCTTGCAGCGGAGCTTGATGTACGAGCCACTGCGGAGGCTGCCCACCACGGGCGAGTGGGTGGTGGGCTTGCTGCGGATGTTGAGCGAGATACGGGACACCACGTGACCGTTGTTGCCCCATGCCGCAGCCTGCGCTGCGGGCTGCGAATGCGCGGGCTGCTCGGCGGAGACCGCCGGGGCGACCCCCATCAGACTCAGGGCGAGTGCACCGGCGGTCAGGGCGACAACCGTCTTTACGTTTCTCGACACGGGATCTCCTCACTGGGTGGCAAGGCGGTGATCTCCTTGCTCCACCTCACTATCAGCGCGCCTCCCGCCCGCGCCGAGATGCCATACCGCCGTATCACCCGGAAGGCCCACGAGCGGGTTCGGCAGCTTGCGTTCGCGGGTGTCACAGCAGGTCGGAGCGGAGAACGTCAGTTCTCCGGGCGCGCGGCGCTCCCCACCGCGGCACCGTGGCGAACCTGGAGGAGTCGTCCACGGGCTGAGTGGCCAGGGCGCTCGCGCGGGCGTAACAGGTATGCGGGTCCGCCGGATCGATACCTCTCGATTGATCACTCGATCAGGTGATCATGAGGTCCGGTATCCCCTGCTGAACGGCGGGAGTTGTGAGACTAGGAGTCCGCATGGTTTCGGGCCATCGGCCGTATGCGCGGGCCGGTGCCGATCGGGGAGGGGCCCGCACATGTCTGTCGGTAAGAGTGGTTCGGGGAGTGACCGCAGGTCGGGGAGTGACCTTGGGACGGAGGCGGTCTATCTGGCCGCCGGGCTGGCCGATCTCGCGCTCAGCGGCGCGGGGTCGGTCCTGCGTGGCCTACGGGGAGCGCTGGGGCGATCGGACCTCGCCGAGTTGGCTCAGGACGGGGAGGACGACCTGAAGGTGCGCGGCCGGCTGGCGGTCGAGCGGTACGCGTCCGTGCCCGAACCTCATCTTGAGTTACTGGCGCAGCGCGCCGCCGCCCGTCTCGGTGCGCGCGATGCATCGCGATGAACGATGAATGAGGACCGGCACGAGGCCGCTGCCTTCAAGGCCCGGGTCGACGGGGAACTGAAGGCTTTCGTGGACCAGGAGATCCTGCATCTGGTCGCCATCGACGAGCAGTTGGCACCGCTGGCCGAGCAGTTGCGCACGGTCACGGTGGAGGGCAAGCGGCTGCGGGCCGCCTTCTGCTACTGGGGCTGGCGGGCGACGGGGCAGCCGGACTGCGACGAGATGGTCAGGGCCGCCGCCGCGATGGAGCTGGTTCACGCCGCCGCTGTCGTCCATGACGACATCATCGACGACAGCCCCGTACGGCGCGGAGCCGCCACCGCCCACATCGCACTGCGGGAGCCCCTCGCGGGCCGTACCGGCCGCGAGGCCGGGGGCAGGGCGCTGGCCATGCTGGCCGGGGACCTGCTGATGTCCTGGGCCGGGCAGCTGTTCACCTCGTGCGGCCTGCCCGCGGCGTACCTGGGCCGGGCGCGCCCGATGTGGGCGACGCTGGCCCGTGAGCTGGTGGCGGGTGAGGCCCTGGAGATCCTGCGCACCAGAGCCCGGCCGCGGGCCGACAGCTCGCTTCAGGTCATCCGCTACAAGACGGCCAAGTACACCGTGGAGCACCCGCTGCACATCGGCGGCAGGCTGGGCGGCGGGCGCGCGGCTCTGATCGAGACGTTCAGCGCCTATGGGCTGCCGCTGGGCGAGGCGTTTCAGCTCCGCGACGACCTGCTCGGGGTCTTCGGCGACCCCCTGACGACGGGGAAGTCGAACGTCGACGACCTCGTCGGTCACAAGCCCACCGCGCTGCTGGCCACGACCTGGGCCGCCGCCACCGCGGCCGAACGCAAGGTCCTGCGCGGCCTGCTCGGCCGCCGCACCCTGGGTCAGGAGGGCCTTGAGCAAGTACGGGACATCATGCGGCGCACCGGAGCCGTCGAGCGGATCGAGGCGCTGATCGCCGAACGGGTGCGAGCCGCCGGCGCGGCGATCGACCGGGCCGCCCTGCCCGCCCCCGCCACCGCGGCGCTCACCCGTCTGGTGGGCTCAGCCGTCGCCCGCCAGTCATGACGACACAAGCATGACGACACGAGGAGAAACGACCGTGCCCTACACGCCCCAGTCCATGGAAGCTCTGCGACAGGTGGGCGACGAACTCGCCGACGCGACGGTGGCCACCCTCTTCGAGCGGGGCGAGGTCGGCAAGTTCAACACGCTCATGCGCTGGTTCTCCCAGGCCGGCCAGGACCTGCCGGACGGGCTGCCCGAGGTGGCCCGCGAGTACTTACACGCCACCAGCGCGCCGCCGTCCTGGGTGGACTGGGGCGAGATGGAGAAAGCCCGGCTGTTCTTCATCGACAACAATGTGCACATCTCCACCGCGCTGTCCTTCGCGGCGATGCCCGCCTGCTACGTCGTCCCGCACGTCGCCAAGCTCCTCAGCTCCACCCACTCCCTCGCGTACCCCTCCCGGCGGATGGCCGAGACCGGCCAGTTCACCGTCTATCTGATGCGCCCCGACGCCTTCGAAGCCGGCAGCCGCTTCATCCCGGCCGCGCAGAAGGTCCGGCTGCTGCACGCCTCCATCCGCCACCACCTGCGCCGCGAGGACCGCTGGGACGTGCCGAAGCTGGGGGTGCCGATCTGCCTGGAGGACATGATCGGCGGCCAGATGATGTTCTCCATACAGGTCCTGGACGCCCTGCACCGGCTCGGCGTCCATATGTCGGCCGACGGCGCGCGGTCGTACTTCTACGCCTGGCGGGTGGTCGGGGCGATGCTCGGCATCGACCTCGCTCACATGCCGGCCGACCTGGAGAGCGCACGCCAGTTCTCCGACCTGTACATGACCCGGCACATGGGCCCCTCCGAGGACGGCGTCAAGCTGACCCGCCAGTTGATCGACCTCTACGAAGAGGTCGTCCCGGGCACCGTGTTCGACCCGGTGGTCTCCGCCCTGATCCGCTACCTCATCGGCGATACGGCCGCCGACTGGCTGGAGGTGCCCCGCTCGCCCTGGGACTCCGCCATCAAGGCCGCCCCCGTGCTGCTGGGCGTCCTCGAACGCCTGGAGGACAACTCCCCGCTGGCCGCGTGGGCGCTGGACCGCCTCGGTGGGCTGACCACCAACCTGGAGCTCAGTTCCCTCACCCGCGGCCGTGTCATGCAGTACGCCATCCCCGAGCAGCTCAAGAGCGAATACGGCGTCGCCTCCAGCGCGTCACGCACCGACCGGTGGACCCCTCCCCCGCTGTCGGAGGAGCCGACCGTCAGGGAGGGCCGCTGACAGGCGTCAGCCCGACGCCGTCGAGACGGGGTCGGCAACGCGGATGAGCCCGTCGGTGACGATCTCGGCGCGCAGTCCGCCCCGGTGGATGAGGCCGCGCAGCACGCCCGGACGCGTCAACTGCTCCAGATGCAGGCAGGGTTCGCTCCGGGCGATGCCGCGCAGCGTCACCGCGCCCACCCGGAACTCGCGCCCGACCAGCGGGCCGAGCCGGACGCCGCGGCAGACCAGGTTGCGGCGGGCCTCGCCGGGGAGGAGCGCGACGCCGGTGTCCAGGGCCAGCGCTTCCAGCGCCTCGGCTTCGATCAAAGTGATGTCGCAGCTGCCGGACGCGCGCCCGACACCGCTGAACCGGGGGCGGGGGCCCGGACCGGAGGTGAAGTAGCGGTCGCCCTCCAGCCCCCGCGCGCCGACCGCGCGCGCCGAGTCGACGGCGACCATCCGCGCGCCCGCCGTGGGCGCGAGGTGGATGGAGGAGAGGACGCCGACGGTCACCGCTGCCGCACGAAATTGTCGTCGATGGCGTCGAGCGTGCGGAACCGGTCCACGGTGAGTGTCTCCAGCGGCAGTTCGCGGCCGATGAGGTCCTCCAGCAGCAGGATGAACTCCATGAAACCCAGCGAGTCGATGAGCCGGTTGTCGATGAGATCGAGGTCGCGGGGGATGTCGTCCAGCTCCGGGTTCCTGGCGTGCAGCCAGTCGATCACGGGTCGGAGTGCGTCATCCATGGCGGGTGCCCCCTTCGCTCGGTGACGGTGCGCGCGCCGCCGCTGCGGCCTCCACGTACTCCTGGGCGACCGCCGCCGCGTACTCCTGCCGGAAGCGGTCGAGTACGGCCCCGACCGGTCCGGTGTCGAAGACCCGGTCGCACGAGCGGCCGCAGTACATGGCCATCTCCATGACCCGGCCCCGGGTGCCCGCCGACGGGGCCACCGCGCTGTACCGAGGGATGGGGAAACTGCGGCCCCGCGCCTCGGTCGTGGCGATGAAATAGGCGGGCCGGCGGTCGGCCGCACCCGTAGGTCCGGTGAGCGGGTTGCGCAGCACGCGGTGCGGCCGGCCCGGCCAGCCGATGTCGAACAGGGAGGTGACGACGGTGTCGTGGGCGGTGGCGGCGGCGACCCGGCGTTTGTAGGCCGGGTGCGCGTCGGATTCCCGGGCCGGTACGAACAGGGTGCCGGCCAGCGCGCCGTCCGCTCCCCGGGCGAGCGCGTGGGCCAGGTCGGCGCCGGTGGCGATACCGCCCGCCAGCACCAGGACGGCGCGCGGGTACCGGGCTCGTACGTCGCTCAGCAGGCTCAGCCCGGGGGCGGTGCCCAACAGATGGCCACCGGCCTCCTCGCCCTGGAGCACCAGGACGTCCGCCCCGTACTCCAGGGCGCCGTCCGCTTGGGACGAGCTGCCGACTTGCACCACCGTGCGGTGGCCGGACCGGGTGACCTCCCGCAGAAGATCGGGGGCGGGCAGGCCGAAGAAGGTCACGAAGCCGTGCGCGGGCAGGTGTTCCAGGGCCGCCCGCACCTGGGCGCGGCAAGCGACGGGGCCGGTCACCTCGGGGATCACGTTGACGCCGAACGGGCGGGCGGTCGCGGCCGCGGTGTTACGTACGAGCCGGGCGACGCGGTCCGGGGGCTCCCGGTACAGCGCCAGCGTGCCCCCCGCGCCGGCCTCGGACACGGCGGCGCACAGCTTCGGCCCGGCCACCCCGCCCATGCCGGCCTGCAACAGCGGCAGGGTCAGCCCGAGGGCCCCGAGAGCCGGGTTCACTGTGCGGCCCCGGCCCGGAGAACGGCGGTCCGCGCGGTGGCGAGATCGCCGTCGAAGAGCTCACCGAGCGCGTGCACCCAGCGCTCCAGGCCGAAGGCGACGCAGCCGGTGAACGCGGGCCGGTCCCGGAGGCTGATGCCGCAGCGCTCGCCGAAGAAGTTGCGGTGGTTGTTCATGGACGCCACCGCGGTGCCGTCGGCGTGTACGTACTCCTCCTTCACCGGTGCGAGCAACTGGGTGAAGGCCCGCGATCCGTCCCGCTCGAAGAAGGGGTCGGTGGCGGGCTGCCGCCCCAGTACGAGGCCGAGTCCGCCGGCGAAGGCGGTGAGGGCTTCGTGCTGGAGCGCCAGATGGCGGCGTACGTCGTCCGCGGACCCGATGCAGACGATCTCCCGCATGGTGAACCCCCACAGCCGCCGCAGTCCGTCGTAGCGCTCCTCGTTGCGGAAGCAGCGGGCGGCCGTGGTCAGCAGCACCGGCCCGGCGTCGACCGCCGAGCCCGCCAGGTGCAGGAAGCCCGCGTAGCAGGCCGCCGAGGGCAGCACATGCTCCGTGTCGGTGACATCCCGCGCCGGGATCGTGGCGACGGTCCGCGCGGTGCAGTACGCGGCGTGCCGCTCGGGCCGGATTCTGGTCACGACCGTGCCCAGATGGGGGAAGTTCCGGAAGTAGTCCAGGCCGGCCAGGTCGGCCGCGCGCAGTAGCGGCGGGAAGGTCAGCTCCTCGGCGCCCGCGGCCGTTCCCCACCCGGTGAAGACGTCGTCGAGCGCCCGCAGCAGCCGGGTCGCGGGGCCGCCGAGCACGGCGAGCCCGTCCCGCGCGGACCAGCCCGCCGCCTGGGCGCGGCCGGGCTGCGGGGACATCGAGGAGGTGGGCGGCATGCGCGCTCCCATCGGGGTACCGGGGTCGGGGCGATCGGGCGGTGGTGGCGGGGTCAGGGAGTCGTGGCGGGTCAGGAGGTCGTGACGGGGGCAGGAGACTGTGGCGGGTCAGGAGGTCGTGACGGGGTCAGGAGACTGTGGCGGGTCAGGAGGTCGTGACGGGGTCAGGAGACTGTGGCGGGTCAGGAGGTCGTGACGGGGTCAGGAGACTGTGGCGGGTCAGGGCGGGGTCAGCGCGGGTGAACACTCCGATCCCGGTGAGGAAGTCGGTGGTCTTGCGGAGGACCTTGGCGTGCGCCGCGCGCCGGGCCGGGTGGGCGAGCAGCCGCTGCCGCAGGGCGAATCCGTCGGGGATGCCCGCGTCGGCGTACGCCCGCGGGTTGTAGAGCGAGGCCACGCAGCCGGAGATGTACCGGTCGAGGTAGTCGCCGGCGGCCCGCCGCTCCTCCTCGCTGATCCCGGAGCGCAGCACCTCGTCCCAGAGGAGCTGGACGAGGCGGCGGCCGAAGGCGATGTGCCGCGACTCGTCCTGGTGGTGCAGCCGGTTGATGTGACGGATCGTGGGGTGCAGCCGGTCGTCGTCGGCCAGGTGCGTGTTGTAGTGGTCGACGATCTGCTCGAAGACCAGGATGCGGGCGAAGACCAGGAAGTTGGCCATCCGCGCGTCCCGCGGCTCCGAGGTCTTGAGCTTCTTGTCGGCGTAGACCTTGCCGCCGTACTTGCGGCAGAAGGTGGCGAAGAACCACATGTGGTCGTTCTCCTCGCCGATGAAGTGGTGGAAGAACTCGGACGGCACCTCGAAGCCCGGCGTGTGAATGCGCTGCGTGACCTCGATGAGCAGCTCGCGGATGCCGTGCACGTTCAGGCTGTAGAAGTTGACGCTCTCCCAGCGGCTGAGCGCGAGCAGTTGCTCCCGGGACAGTGCGTCCGTCAGCTCCGTGCCGTGGACGGTCATCAGCTCCGGGGACATCCAGTAGGCCGTCTCCGGGATCGTCTCGGGCCAGTCGAAGGTCGTGAAGGGGTTGTAGTACGAGTCCGTGGCCCGCTGCGAGAGCCGGTCCAGCAGCTCAAGGAACTCGGTGCGGCCCGGTGTCGGAGCGATGTCCATCGCCCGCCTCCCTTCCCTTCGCCGGTGCGGGGGTCCAGCGGATGGATTCCAGCAGGGCGCTGTGGAGTTCCGGAGTGCAGGCGGCCACGCAGGAGCGCTGGTTGGCGACGCTGAGATCCGTCAGGGCGGTTCCGCCGAGCGAATTGCCATAGGCGTCGGTGATGGTGACCGCCGCCTTCTCCGCGAGGAAGACGGCGGCGGCGATGTCGTACGGGAACAGGTGCAGCACCCGCCCGTTTCCGGCCCGCTGGAACTCCGGGAGCAGGTCGGGGTTGTCGCGCAGCAGCCGGTTGCCGATGTCGACGTAGGCGTCGAACTGCCCGGTGATCAGGCGGGATATGGAGTAGGTGGCGCTGCTGAGGACGAATACGCCGCCGGTGTTCGCCGAGGCGTCGATGAGGTGCCCGTACGCGTCGGTCATCAGGCGGGCGGGATGGCCGTTGAACTCGATGGACCAGAACATCCGGGTCAGGTCCGTGGTGGGGTTGAGCGCGGGCAGCGCGTACGGGAAGCCGCCGGCCGAGATGCCGTCCGTGTCCTGGTCCGCGTACAGATACGCGCCGCTCTTCAACTCCATGAGCAGCGCGTGTTCGACGTCGGCGAGGGTCGGGCGGGCCGTCGGGCGGGCTGCCGCGACGGAGACGCAGGCCGTCTCCAGGCCGGCTGCCGCCGGACGGGTGCCGTCGATGGGGTCGACGATCAGCAGATGCTCGGGCGAGCGGCCGTGGCTCCGCGGCCCGTGGTCCTCCGAGAGGACGGTCACCGGCAGGTCGTGCGCGGTGATGTACTCCCAGACGGCGGCCTCGGCCACGTCGTCCAGGCCGAACTGGGCGTCTCCGCCCGGCGAGTGGCCGCGCACCCGCCGGCCCTCGCTCCTCGACGGCATCCTGGCGACCCGGTCCCTGACGAGCGAGGCGAGCCCCAGCAAATACTCCCTCATGTGCTCGTTCGACTGCTCCTTCATGCCGCCTCCGCGGTGAACAGGGCGTCGAGCCGGTCGCACAGCAGGTCGGCCTCGGCCCGGGTGATGACGAGCGGCGGGCGGATCTTCACGACGTTCCCGCGTCCGTAGCGCGAGGTCCGCAGAATGAGCCCGTGGTCCATGGCGAGGCGCGCGAGGGCCAGGGCGCGGCCCGTGTCGGGGGCGCCGTGCGGATCGACGATCTCGATGCCGATCATCAGGCCGAGGCCGCGGACTTCGCCGATGCCGCGGTGACGGGTCGCCAGTTCCTCCAGCCGCAGCTTGATGTAGGCGCCCACCTCGCGTACGTGCTCCAGGAACCCGCGCTGGCCGATGACGTCGAGCGTCGCGACGGCCGCCGCCGCGGCGAGCACGTTCGCCCCGTAGGTGAACGAGTGGTATTCACCGCCCATGCCGGACAGCCGGTCGTCGGCGAGGATCGCCGCCACCTGCGCGCCCGATCCGCCGAGGCCCTTGGCCGTGGTGATGATGTCGGGGCTCACGCCGAAGTGCTCGGCGGCGAACATCCGTCCCACCCGGCCGATCCCGGTCTGCACCTCGTCGAAGATGAGCACGATGTCCCGCTCGTCGCAGAGGCCGCGCAGGGCGGCGAGATAGCCGTCGGGGGCCACGACGTTGCCGCCGCTCCCGGACACCGGTTCCACGATGAGACACGCGACGCTGCCGGAACTGGCGTGGTCGATGAAGTCGTTGATCCGCTCCACGCACAACAGGCCGCAGGTGTCCGGGTGCTGCTTGTAGAAGCAGCGCAGACAGTACGGGTCGGGGACGTGCACCAGCCCGGCCGGCTGCATCGGGAACGGCGCCCGGCGAAATGCCTCTCCGGACATGCCGGTCGTCAGCATCGTATTGCCGTGGTGGCTGCGGAACAGGCTGATCACATCGCGCCGGCCGGTGTGGAACTGCGCCATTTTCACGGCGCCCTCATTGGCTGTGGAGCCGCCGGAGACTTTCAGGTGGACCTTGGTCAGATTCGCCGGAGAGATTTCGGCCAGGCGGGTCACCAGGGCGTTCACGGTATCCGTCTGGAATGTCGAGGTGACGTGAATGAGCTGTTCCGCCTGTTCCCTGATGGCCTTCACCACTTCGGGATGCTCGTATCCGAGGCTGAGGTTGAAGGTTCCCGACGCGCAGTCGATGTACTGCTGGCCGTCGACGTCGTACAGATAGACCCCCTCCCCGTGATCCATCCGGTATTCACTGACGGGGTAGTAGATCAGGTCTTGGATGCGCGCGGAATCCCTCAAGTGCGCTCCTGGGCGGTGAGCGACGCGACGACTTGCCGGTGGGGATGTCGGCCGGACGGCAATCGGTCAGACGACAAAGGTGAATTGCGCCTTCCAGCCGCCGTCCGCCTGCTGGACCGTCATGAGGCACTCGGGACGGAAGTGTTTGTCGAGGTGGTTGCGGCGCTCCTCGGGGAAGTACAGCATCGTGGTCAGCACCTCGCCGCCCGGCGGCTGCACCTTGACATGCAGATGGCGGGTCCGGCCGGGATACATGGCGGGCAGGACCGTCTCCAGCCGCCAGTACCCCTTGGGGTCGGCGAACTGATGCCCCCGCAACCGGAATCCCGCGTCGTCGTAGACGCCTTCGTCGCCCACCTGCCAGAAATCCAGCAGGGCCCCTCCCACCGGCTCGCCCGCACCGTTGACCACCTGGCCGGACAGGACCAGCGGGGTGCCGTCCGTGACGTCCTGACGGAAGTCCGCTTTATGGGGCGTGTACGGCTTGTAGTAGGGCCCCTCGTTCTGTTCCGGGGTCGGCGGAGTGCCGCGGCATATGCATTCGGGAGTCAGGGTGAGATGCGAACCGGACGGGGCAGTGCCGGGCGAAGTCGTCTCGTCCACTGAAGATCCCTTCTCACCACTCCACGGGCCAAGATCGGAAATTGAGAATAGCAATCCGTGACGCGCATGGACAGATCCGGTTTTGGACATCAGGGAAGCAATGCGCCGGTCGCACCCGACCACGGATCCCGACTCCCTCTGGACGGCCCCCTCTGGACACCGAATCGACCGAAAAAAAACGTCTCCAGGGGGTCGTTGAGAGATTCCGGATGGTGAAAGATGCACGGGGCACGCGATGCGCCTTCCCCGACCGCACATCTTCCGTCGCATATGACAGCTGACTCGAAATAGCATGTGAGAGAGGCCCGGACCCCATGACGGAAACCATCTGGCCGCACGGGTCGGCTCGGACCCTGACGTGGGATTCCGGGGAGCTGCATATCTGGAATGTGCCGCTCACCCACGCGCCCTCCCGCACCCCGGAGCTGTGCCGGCTGCTCGGACCGGCGGAGCGAGTGGAACTGTCAGCCCTCACCCGGGGTCCCGGCACCCGCAGCTTCATCGCGCGCCGCGCCCGGCTCCGCCGGATTCTCGCCGGTTACCTCGGAGCGGCCCCGGAGGAACTGCGCTTCGGCTACGGAGCCGACGGCAAGCCATGGCTGCTCGGACAGTCACGGCTGCTCGGGCAGTCGCAGTCGCCCGGCCCGTCGCAGTCGCCCGGCCCGTCACGGCTGCACTTCAGCGTCTCCCACTCCGGGGGCACCGCGCTGGTCGCGGTAGCGGTCGGGCACCCGGTCGGCGTCGACGTCGAGCGAGCCCGCCCCGTACCGGAGGCGTCGCGCCTCGCCGCGCTCTGCCTGGCCCCCGCCGAGGCCCGCGCGCTGTCCCGGCTGCCGCGGGCGGACCGCGCTCGGGGTTTCCTGGGGTGCTGGGTGCGCAAGGAGGCCTATACGAAGGCCAGGGGCAGGGGAATCGCGCGCGGTCTGGGCTGGTTCGAGGTGTCCGTGCCACCCGAGCCGCCGCGGGTCGTGCGGGCGGGAAGGGCCGACGGCCTCGCGTGGCAGTTCGCCGAACCGCCCGCCATGGACGGGTTGGTGGCGGCGGTCGCCTGGCCGGGCGAGCAGAGGCGGCTCCGGGCCTTCCGGTACGGCCCCGGCGGTCGCAGCTCCGATACGCCCTGAGGGCCGGTGTTCTGAGGGCCGGTGTTCCTGAGGGCCGGTGTTCCTGAGAGCTGAGAATCGTGCCCAGGGGGCCGGTCAGTCGCCAGGCGTCGCCGGGGTGCCGAAGCCTCCGCCGAGCCCCTGGTCCAGCCGCCGGTACAGCACTCCCCTGGTCCGTTCGAAGAACGCGGTGTCCGGTGGGTGCGTGAGAATGTCGGCCAGCGCGAAGAGATCCAGGGCGTGGCTGATGACCGGCCAGTCGTCGGGGAGCGGGCCCGCGTCCTCCTGGACCCCCTCCAGGAACGCCTGGACGAACGCGGCCGGATACTCGTGGGCGAACCGCAGCATGTTCCCGACATCGAGCAGCGCGGGGCCGCTGAAAGCCTGTTCCCAGTCCAGCACGGCGGCCACCTCCCACCGCCCGCGTCGGCGGGTGACCAGCACGTTCTTCGGGTTGAAGTCGCGGTGTACGAGACTGCTGGCGCCGACCACGCCCGCGATCCAGTGGGCGGCTTGCGCGGCGAGCGAGCGCAGGGCCTTCCGGTCCGCGTCGGTCAACAGCCTTGTGCAGCCCGGTGCTTCGAGGCAGTGCTGGATGAACCCGGGCAGGTCCGCTACGGCCGAAGCGCTGTCGGCCTCCGGTGCGAGCGCGGGCCCCCGGAACGGCCCCGGCCGGGGCAGCCGTACCGAGCCGATCCGCGCGAGGACCCCGCCGACGGCGCGGCCCAGCGGGGCGGCCTCTCGGTGGTCGAGGCCGGGGAGCAGATCGCCGAGCAGGGTGCCGTCGACGAACCGGTAGACGAGCAGCGGGCCTCCCGTCGCGTCGCCGGTCTCATCCGCCGCGACGACGTCGGGGACGGGAACCGTGCCGGTCAGCCGGCGCAGCACGGCTGCCTCCACCGCGCAGGTGTTGCGCGGAACCTGCGAGTCGCTCGGCCGGTATCGGCGCAGCACATAGCGATCCCGTGCGTCAGTGGTGAGCAGGATCGACTCGTTCGTATAGCCGCCGAGCAGAGTCCGCGCGCCGGCCGGCGTCCGGCCGCCCAGCACCTCCCGGCGCAGCCAGTCCCGTGTCGCGTCGTTCAGGGAGACCGGACCGTGGGAGAGCATCGCCGCCATGCTGTCAGCCTTCGGTTCCCGCGGAACGCGCGGCGCGCGCGGCACTGGAAGCACGGTCGGTATTGGCGGAGCGGTCGGCACTGGAAGCGCGGTCGGCACTGGCCGCGCGGGCCGCGAGCACCAAGCCCCCCGCCGGGCCCGCCATCGGCCCGAGCCCCGCCGGAACGATGAAGCCGTCCTCCGCCTGTTCCGGCAGCCCCGGATATCCGGCCATCACCTTGGTGAACCGGTCGCGCAGCAACGGGAACAGGCCGGGCAGCGCGCTCACCCCGCCGCCGATCAGCACCCGCTCCGGTGCGGTCGTCAGGACGAATCCACGCAACCCCTCGGCCAGGTATCCGGCCTCCCACGCCAGCGCGGTGCGCAGATCCGCGCCCGCCAGCAGCTCCGCCCTGCGTCCCCAGCGCGCGGTGAGCGCCGCCCCGCCCGCCATGCCTTCGAGGCAATCGCCGTGGTACGGGCACTGGCCCGGGTAGTCGTCGCCCGGCTGGCGCGGCACGCTGACATGCCCCATCTCGGTGTGCACCAGACCGCGCACCGGCTCTCCCGCGATCACGGCCGCGCCGCCGACCCCGGTGCCGACCGTTACGTATACGAAGTTGTCCAGCCCCCGGGCCGCTCCCCAGCGGGCCTCGCCGAGGGCGGCGCCGTTGACGTCCGTATGCAGTCCGACCGGCACGCCGAGCCGCCCGCCCACGGCGCCCGCGATATCGACGTCGGCCCAGCCGGCCTTCGGGGTGGTGGTGATGTGCCCGTACCGGGTGTGCGACGGCCGCAGTTCGAGCGGTCCGAAGGACGCGATGCCGACGGCCGCCAGCGGACCGTGGGCGGAGCGCGCCTCCCGGAAGAAGGCCACGACCTGCTCCAGCGTCGTGTCCGGCCGCTGCGTCGGGATGCGGGTCCGGGCCACGATGTGCCGCGGTCCCGTACCGACCAGACAGACGAACTTGGTCCCGCCGGCTTCGACCGAGCCGTACAGGGGGCTGGTCATGAGCCGCTCCTCGGCCACCCGTTGGCATCCGTGTCGTCCGCGTCCCCCGCACCGGAACCACCGGCGCCGGACCGGAGCACGACCTTCATCGCGCCGTACGTCGCCCCGCCGTTGCCATGGCCGTCGCCGCTCGCCGCGCCGGCGCCCAGCACGGCGAACGCCTCCGCGTACCGCTCCAACGGGAACTCATGGGTGACGATGCCGTCCAGATTCAGCTCGGCGACGAGGCCGACGGCCATGGAGAAGGCGTCGGAGCGGAAGTCTCCGGCTCCGATGAGGCGGACGCCGTGGTTGGTCAGGTGCAAGGGGCTCAGCGAGGCTGTGTAGCTGTCGTCGAAGCCCATGAGCACCACCCGCCCACCGTCGTCGACCAGTTGCACGGCACGCTCCGCGCAGACCCCTGTGGTGTCGAAGACGACCGAGGGCCGACGGCCGCCGGCGGCCGCCTCGATCGCCGTGGCCGGATCGGCTCCGGTCGCGGTGATCACATGCCGCAGGAGTTTTCCCGCCGACGCGGCCCGGTGCGGATCGGGCTCGACGACGACGGCGCGCCTCCCCCGCCGTTCGCACAGCAGGCCGCAGAGCACCCCGATCGGCCCCCCGCCGAGCACCACGACCGTGTCGTCGAAGGAGACCCCGGCGGCGAGAACGTTGTTGAGCACGCAGGCGAGCGGTTCGATGAGGATCGCGCTGCGGAGGCCGATCCCGTCTGGAAGCCGGTGTACGAAGCGCTCCGGCAGCAGCGTGTACTCGGCGAATGTCCCGTCCCGGTCGACGCCGACCTCCGTGCCCTTCTTGTTCCGGCAGAAGTTGTCGGCCCCGCTCCGGCAGCGCTCGCACCGGCCGCAGTAGAGCGTGGGGTTGACCACGACCCGGTCGCCGATCGCCACTCCCCGGACGCCCGAGCCCACCGCGTGGATCACACCGACCGACTCGTGTCCGAGGATCACACCGGGCCGTGCGGGGAACTTGCCGAGCACGATTTTCCGGTCGGTCCCGCAGATCCCGGTTGCCACGACCCTGACCACCACGTCATCGCCGGCGACCACTTCGGACACTGGCCGATCGGCCAACTCCAGCTCTCCGCCGCCGACATGGACCAAAGCTCGCATCGCCATCTCCCGTCGACGCCCAGCGGGCCGCCCCTGCCGGACGCGCGCCAGTGGACCGCTCTCATGAGCGGAGGACCTGGTTGAGGGATCGTAATGACGTGACGGTTGCGCGGATACAGCGACTTTGAGCCGTCGCGATCGCGCCGGCTGTCGGCCCAGCGGTCGGCGTGCCCGTCGAGGAGAGCGGGTCTGCGGCGTCCTCCACCCAGGGCTGCCGGAAGTTCAGGCGTCGCCCTCGGCACGGCGCGGGCGAATGGCGCGTGCCCTGATTCCCGCCGGGTCGTCCTGCGACCCGGCCCCGCTCACGGTGGCGCGGGGCGCGGGCGCGTCGGCGGCCGACGCTCGCTGGACGGCTCCGTGGCCGCTGGTGGTCAGCAGCGCCCTCGGCGGCTGAGGAGCCGCCGGCCAGACCTGGAGCAGGTACCACTCGGTGATCTCGTCCGGAGCCAGGTCGATCGCCGTGTCACGGCCGCGGGCGTGGACGCGTATCCGGTAGTCCCCGGGGCCGGCGGAAGCGAGTGTCGGGAATTCCTCCTCCAGGTCGACCATCAGCGCGTGCACGGCCAGCTCCCCGGAGACGGAGTGGGCCGGGATCTCCACGATGTCTTCCCACGGGCCCTCGCCGGGAGCGGGCTCGTGGCGGTGCAGGGTGACCTCCAGGTCCACCGTGCCGGTGTGGATGCCGGTGAGGACGTGAGCGACGCCGTCCTCCACTCCGACCAGGCCGTTGGTGTGCGAGGGCAGCTCGGGGCCGAGCGACCCTTCCAGGTCGCTGACGTGAAACTGGTGGTAGTGCACAGGCATCGGGCCGCGCGCGGCGGCTGCCCGTCCGGTCACGGCGCTGCTCGGCGCCGGCACCCGGCCGGGTGGGACGGTCCCGTCGGTGGGCATGGCGTCGATCTCGAATGTCTCGTCGACGACGCCTGTGCTCTGCCGCTTGTCATGTTTTCCCCCACGAGATCCGTCGACCGAGCGCCGCCCCCACCGGAGCGTAGGGCCTCGACGGCCCGCTAGTGGGGTCCCCGGGCACATACGGCCAGGCGCGGGGCGGCTACGGCCTGGGCGCGGGCTCCCGGAATCGCCGATGGGATACCGGTATGAAATGGTAGAAATTCGGCGAAAGCATCACTGCGAGAGGAAACGCCATGGCATCGAAGCGGCGCCGCAAGAAGAAGGCACGTCGTCAGCACGCAGCCAACCACGGCCGACGGCCTCAGTCCTGAACGGAGGACTTCGACTCGACCATGGCATGTCATGCCCGGGGGCTCCCCCTACGCGGCACGCACACCGCGCGCGGACGGGGAGCCCCCAGGTGGCGGCACGAACACACAGGACCCTCGCCCGCAGACGAGAGCCCTGAAGCATGGAGGGGAATCGGCGACCGTATCCGGCGTCTCACACCGATCGCCGATCGCGCGCCGGTGCGTAGGCATCAGGAGGCATCAGTTCGGAGTGACCGCGACGGAGTGTCCGCGCTCAGAACGACGGCCCAAAGGTCCGCACCACGTGCTGCCTCGACGGACGGCGTCAGCCGTACGGGCGGACGACTTGAAGCGGACGACTTGAAGCAGACCCGGGCGCGGGACCCAGGACCAGAACCTAGGAGGCAGCGGTGCCGAACGCGGGGTTGCCGGTCCACCAGTTGCCGGGCGCCGCAGGATCCGTGCTGGTCCAGTACTCGATGATGCCCGAGACGAACTCCTCGCCGGACAGCCTGCCGTCACTGTCGAGGTCCAGGTGCCGGAACGCCTCGTCGGCCGCCTGCCGGGCGAGGGTCGGGAAGTGGCCGCGCTGGAAGACGAAGAACTCCTCCGGGTCGACCGTCCCGCTGCCGTCGGCGTCAGCGATGGCCAGGAATGCCTCCGCGAGCGCTCCGAGCGGGGCTCGTGCGGCGATCGGCTGGTCGGCCAGGGCGATGATGAACGGCGCTCCGCTGTTCGGCGAGGAGAACCACCAGTCGTTCGATGAGGTCGTAAGGCATGGGCTGCTGGAGCGGGAATCTCAGCGTGCCCTCCGCCGCTCGGTAGGGGGCGAGTTCCCGTTCGAAGGCCGCATCCGCCGACGGGGCCGGGGCCGGGTAGATGCCGATGTGGTGCTTCCACGCCGCGAGGTGCACCACCTTTCTGCCGTTGAGCGTGAACGTGGGCATCTGATAGCTGATCGTCTCGTCAACCCCGGGCACGGCCTTCCGGATGGTCCGCCGGAGCTGTTCCAGGATGACCTGAACATCGTCGGGACATGAGCTGATGTAGTCGTCGACGGTCGCGAAGTGGTCTGCCATGAGCTGCCTCTCCGTTCTGTTCCGTTCCGTGCGCGGCGTGTCGGGCGCCCGCCCGGGGACGTCCATCGGAGGCGCCTCCCATCGTCGCTCGCGACGCGCCTGTGCCCGCTCAAGCCCCTATCGGCGAAGGCTGCGTGTCGCGGGCCGCCGAGGGGTCAAACCGAACCGGAGCCCGCTGTCGGAAGAGCGGCACGGACGCGGAAGCCGCCGCCCTCGGCGGGACCGGACTCAAAGGTGCCGCCGAGCAGTTGGACACGCTCGCGCAACCCCAGGAGTCCGTGGCCGCCGCTGGGCAGGTCGAGCGGTTCGGTATCGCCGTCGGCGGGGCCGTTGTGGACCTCGATGCGCAGCTCACCGGCCTGGTGCCGGATACGGACCCGCACCGGGGCGCCCGGCGCGTGCTTGCGGACGTTGGTCAGCGCCTCCTGGACGGTCCGGAAGGCTGCCCGTTCCACGGCTTCGGAGTGCTGGGCCCGTCGGCCGGCGGGGCCGGCATCACCATCCGCACCAGCACCCGTGTCTGCGTCCGTGTCCGTGTCCGTGTCCGTGTCCGTGTCCGTGAAGTCGACGTTCAGCGCGCTCTCGGCGATCAGCTTGCGCAGATCCGTGAGCCGAGGCTGCGGAGTGAGCTGCCCGGCCTCGCCGCCCGCCGCGCGGAGCACGCCCACCATGTGGCGCAGCTCGTCGAGGGTTCTGACGGCCAGCGTGCGGATGGTGCCCGCTGTGTCCTTGGTCGCGGGATCGGTGCTGCTGACGCGCAGCGCGCCGGCTTGCAGGCTGATCAGGCTGACCTGGTGGGCGACCACGTCGTGCATCTCGCGAGCCAGCCGGGCCCGCTCGGCGGCCACGATGTGCTCGGTCAGCAGTCGGTCCGTGTGGGCGCGGCTGCTGGTCAGCTCGGACAGCCGGGCGGCGAGTTCGCGGCGGGTGCTGACCAGCAGGCCGAGCGCGACGGCCGCCGTGGCGGTCACCAGCGCGTCGACGGCGGCCAGCACCGTCGCCCGGCCGCCGTCGAGCGCCGTGTCGTTGAAGGGGTACGGCAAGAAGTGGGCCGTGGCCACCAGCACAGCGCAGCACGCCACGACGCGCCGGTCGGCGCGGCGGGAAGCCACGGTGTACAGGGCGATCATCGGGGCGAACCAGACGTAGCCGATGAGCAGTCCGGGCAAAGTGGCGAGCAGCACCAGTACCGGACAGCGGCGGCGCAGCAGGAGCGCCGCCGCCGCGAGCAGCCCGACGGCGAGTTCGGTGCTCGGGGCCGGGCCATTGACCAGCAGCGCGTCGGCGAACGCGAGGGCGGCCGGGCCGTACGACGGCATCCACCGCGACATCCACCGCGGCATGGATCGCGGCGTGGTGCGCGGCATCGGGTCTTCGGTCAAGGCAGTCTCACCGCTCAGCGGCCGCGGTCCACGAGCCCGGCACGGTCGGCGAGCACTGCCACCTGGACCCGGTTGAGCGCGCCGAGCTTGCCGATCACCGCGCTGACATGGTCTTTCACCGTGCTCGGCGCGAGTGACATCCGGTCGGCGATCCCCGCGTTCGAGAGTCCCTCGCCGAGCAGCGCGAGCACCTCCCGTTCGCGGGCCGTGAGCACCCGTACGGCCCGCGCCGCCGCCTCCGAGCCGGCCGCGGACGCCAGGTAGCCGCCGATCACCGCGCGGGTGACGCCGGGGTCCAGCGTGCTGGCGCCCGAGGCCAGGGTCCGCACCGCCGTCACGAGTTCCTCCGGCTCGGTGTCCTTGAGCAGAAACCCGGCCGCGCCGAGCCGCAGCGCGGCCGACAAGTACTCCTCCGCGTCGAAGGTCGTGAGCATCGCCACGGCGGGCAGCCGCCCGTCGAGACGGGCCCGCAGCCCTCGCAGCACGCTCAGCCCGTCGACGTCCGGCATCCGGATGTCGAGCAGCACCACGTCGGGCCGGTGGGCGAGGATCGTGCCCACCGCGGCGGCCCCTCCGCAGTCCGCGATGACCTCGATGTCCGCGGTCGTGCCCAGAATCAGCCGCAAGCCGGAGCGGACCAGCTGCTCGTCATCGACGAGGACAACGCGGATCAAGGTCTCTCCTCAGTGGGGGTACGGCCACTCTAACGGGGTCGGCTCGGGCCAACGGGGTCAGCCGGGCCGTACCCGCGAGGGGGCCGATGGCCGTTGTGTCGCGCCCTCGCCACCATCGCCCCTGGTCCGCGTCCCGGGCCGCCCCGCCGGTCGGCGGGGGCAAGTCCGTCCGAGCGGCGGATTCGCCGGACCGCCGTCGGCCTCCAGAGTTACCGACCATGACCGCACGCCACGCCGCACCCAAGTCCAACGGCCGCCGACGCTCCACCGCACGCAACCGGAGAACCCTGCTGACCGTCACAGCGCTGGCCGGTCTCTCGGCGGTCATGGTGACCGCCGCCGCCCCGGGACAGGCCGCCGCCCCGAAGTCCCGCGAGATCGTCGCCTCCTACCAGAAGGCCAAGCGCGGCGGCGGGGACGAGCGAGCCTTCCTCCGCGAGAACCGTCTGCTGGAGCGGGTCTCCGACAAGATCAACAAGCGTCTGAAGATCCCCGGCACGATCAGGATGGCCGGGCGCTCCTGCGGCAATACGGATGTCGCGTACGACCCCGAGAAGTCCCGGATCGACGTCTGCTACGAGTTCGTGGCCGAGGTCCGCGAGATGTTCGAGGACGCGGGCGGCAAGAACGTACGGGGCAGCACGGCGGGCGTCGTGTCCGAAACGCTGTACCACGAGACCGCGCACGCGCTGATCGACAAGCTCGCGCTGCCGTACACCGGCCGCGAGGAGGACGTCGCCGACCAATTCGCCGCGTACAACCTCATACCGCAGGGCATGGCCGGCCAGCGGGCGCTCCTCGCCGCCGCCGAGAACTTCCACCTGTACGCGATCGAGGAAGGCCAGAAGGTCGACTTCTCGGACGAGCACAGCCCCAGCGCCGCCCGCGCGGCCACCTACCGCTCCTACCTTTACGGCGCGAATCCCAAGCGGTGGAAGAAGCTGGTCGACGGCAAGCAACTGACCCGTGCCCGCTCCGAGCTTTCCGGCTATGAGTACGCCGACTTGCGGCGCGGTTGGAACCACCTTCTCGCCCCGCACCGGCAGCGGGGCTGAGGGCACGGGCTTCGACGGCGCGGACCTGGACATCGCAGACCTGGTCGGCACGGGCCCGCGCGGCCCGTGCCGACTGGAGCGAACCGAAGCCCTCCGCACCGGGCACGGAACCCGGGCGCGGCAGGAATCCGCTCCGGCTATCCGAGTTCGAGAGTGGCGCCGGCGAAGACGCGCTCTGCCCGGGTCCCGGCTACCGGTCCGGTGTACATGCGCACGGTGTGGAACCGAGCTGTGAGCCCGCGGGCTGTGACAAGAGCGCTCGCCGCGTTCCGCGGCTCGGGGACGTCGAGGGAGACCTCGCTGACCGGGCCGATGTGCGCGGTCAGGCTGTCGAAGAGCGCTTCGGCGTCCTGCGGCGTGTCGGCGAACAGCGGGCCGATGCGATAGCCCTCGTGAGCCGGCCGGATCACGCCGTAACCGGTGATCCGGCCCTCGCTCAGCCGGGCGTACGCGGTGTGTCCGGCAGCCGTCAGCCAGCGGCTCACGAAGGCGCGCCGGTCGGTGGGGAAGCATGCGCGATCGTACGCGGCGATGGCGTCCAGGTGCTCCGGAGCGACAGCCACGGTCCCCGCGGCCACGGTCCCTGACCGCTCGGGGCGCCCGGCGTAACGGATGGTGTCGTACTCCGGAACGAACCCGCACTTGCGGTAGTTGGCCTCCTGGGCGGGCATCGCGTCGAGACCGACGGTGCGGGTCCCCGCGTGCGGGAACGCCGCCTGCCAGGTCGCGAAGCCCAAGCCCCGCCCCCGCAGGTCGGGATGGACCAGATAATGGCCCAAAAAGGCGTACTGGTCCGAGTAGTTGACGATCGAGACCGCCGAGACCGGACGGCTGCCGACGCGGCCGATGAAGAAGCCCGCGGGGTCGGTGGGGTGGAAGCAGGCGCCATCGCCGACGCCGACGTTCCACCCTTCTCCGTCAGCCCACTCCGCCACCGGGGACCAGTCCTCCAACGAGGCGGTGATGACGGTGAGTTCACCCGGCCCGGCCGTCGCGACCGATGCCGGGTCCTGGCTGTCGGAACGTGACAGCGGGGCTTCGCCGAAGTCGTTCATATGCGCGGTGCGTCCCTTCGGTGGCTGCCGGCTCGTCGGGGCTGCCCCAGCCGGCTGGTTCCTGCTGGCTATCGGACCGTGCGATCAGGTGTGACGCCGCCTCCGGCTCACAGGCCGAGGAGCGGCCGATCAGTTCCTTCATGCCGCTGATGAGGCCGGGCTCCCGCCGATCCGGAGTTCCGGTCCGCGTTCCTAGCCTATGTGGAGTCGGGATCGCGGAGGGGATAGCCATGCTCCAGTCGGTCCCAGGGCAATCGAAAAGGCCGTACCGGATTACTCCGATACGGCCTACGACCTGCGAAAACGCTGGTCGGGACGACAGGATTTGAACCTGCGACCCCCTGACCCCCAGTCAGGTGCGCTACCAAGCTGCGCCACGTCCCGATGCCCGTCCGACCTGGGGTTTTCCCCGTGCCGACCACGCATGAGAACAATACCGCACTCCAGGGGGTGATCGCTCACGCCTTTGCGGGGGCTCGGGAGGTGCCGGAGCGGGGCTCGCGGGGCTCCTCCGCCGTGACGCTCGGCGTGCCTCGACGCGTCGCGGAACGCACGTCGGGACGGGTGGAGGGGCGGGCGCCGGACCGGGGTGGCGCGTTCGGCGCCGGGGCACCCAGCGTCCCGCCACAGGGAAGGTGAGTAGCTGTACTCATGCGGTGACATGCCCGCACGGGCGACGCTACGGGGCATGAGCCCACCTATTCAGCGGTCCACCACTACGGCCTTCTTCGTTCAGGCCACGATCTCGTTCGGACTGTCGATGGCTGCCGTCGCCATCGGCATCGCGAAGCTGCCCGTCGGACCCTGGGAGCGGAGCTTTCTCGCGCTCGGCCTCATCTTCGTCGTGACCTCGGCGTTCACGCTCGCCAAGTGCGTGCGGGACCGGCAGGAGACCGAGGAGGTGACGAATCGCGTGGACAAGGCGCGGCTCGACAAGCTGCTCGCCGAGCACGACCCCTTCGAGGTCAAGATCTGATCACCCCGAGCGACCGGGCCGGGCCACCCCTGTGACCGTCGAACCGTCGGGGGAGGGGCCCTGCCGGGGCAGCCACGAGCCGCCGGCGGCCCTTACGCCCCGCGCCCGGCCTTCGGGCTTTCGCCCTCCCGCTCCGTACGCGGTTTCGCGTCCGGCTTCGCGTCCGGTTTCCCGCCCGCCGCCCGGTAGGACTCCGCCAAGCGGCGCGGGGCGGCCTGGTGCCAGGCGTCCAGGAGGACCGCGCGGAGCTCGTCCTCGCCGTCCAGCGCGGAGAGCCGTACGCGCAACCAGTTGTAGTGGTCGTCGTGGCCCGGCTTGAGGAAGAACTTCGCCGGCTCGGCCGCTATCAGCTCGCCCCGGTCGTCGATCGGGCATCTGAAGCCCACCGAATCGTCGTCGTCCGCGAGGGAGGCGAAGATCTTTCCACGCACCCGGAAAGTGGGCTGGCCCCACGCGAGCCTTTCTTCCGTTCCCGGCAGGGACAGCGCGGTCCTGCGGACATCGTCTGCCGTGGTGGTCATGATCGCTCCGGCCTCCGCTCACTCCAGCACATTTGGTGACATACGGGTTGCACACGCCACGTAACAACCACGACTCGACGGTATCCGCCGCCACTGACACCCGCCCTGTCAGCGCCGGCACCCTGCCGGTGACCAGCCACGTTCATCGGCGGCCGGGGCCGGGCTCGGCCGGCCGGGCCCCGGTCAGGACACCGTCGGCGGCTCGTCGCCCAGCAGGTAGCGCGCGCCCGAGCCGCGCCGGGAGGCGGTGTCGTCGGGGTTGTAGAGCGCGCACTTGCGCAGTGAGAGGCAGCCGCAGCCGACGCAGCCGTTCAGCTTCTTCTTGAGCCGTTCGAGGTCGGCGATCTGCTGGTCGATGCGGCGCTCCCAGGCGCGGGCCACGCCCTTCCACTCGGCCGCGTTCGGCGCGCGGTCCTCGGGGAGCCGCTTCAGCGCCGTCTGGGCCTCGTCCAGGGAGAGGCCGACGACCTGGGCGGCGCGGATGAAAGCCACCCTGCGCAGGACGGCGCGGGCGTAGCGGCGCTGCCTGCCGGTGGTGCGCTCGGAGCGGATCAGGCCGCGCTCCTCGTAGTAGCGCAGCGCCGAGGTGGCGACACCGCTGCGTGCGGCGAGTTCGCCGATCGGGAGGCGGTCGTGCTTCGAAGTCATGCTCCCGAGATTAGCCGGAGAACGGCGCTTGACTTCAAGTCGACTTGAAGTTGCAGGCTTACTGCCATGACTTCGAGGACAGTTGAGACGACAGCCGGCACGGCCTACGGCTACACCGATCTGCCCTGGCTGATGGGCCTGATGACCGGCGACGAGAAGCACGGCCCGGCCGCCACCTCCACCCTCGACGCGCTCTGGGTGCTCTACGACCGGGTGCTCCGGGTCTCCCCCGGCACCGTGGACGCCCCCGACCGGGACAGGTTCCTGCTCTCCAAGGGCCACGGCCCCATGGCGTACTACGCGGTGCTGGCGGCCAAGGGGTTCTTCCCCGTCGAGCTGCTCTCCGGGTTCGGCTCGTACGATTCGCCGCTCGGCCACCACCCGGACCGGCTGCTGGTGCCGGGCGTCGAGATCGGCAGCGGGTCGCTCGGGCACGGGCTGCCGCTGGCCGTCGGCAGCGCGCTGGGGCTCCGGGCGCAGGGGCGCCGCGACGCGCGGGTGTGGGTGCTGATCGGCGACGCGGAGCTGGACGAGGGCAGCAATCACGAGGCCATCGCGTACGCCGGCGCGACCGGGCTGGAGCGGCTGCACACCCTCGCCATCGACAACTCCTCGGCCACCCACGGCCGGCGCGGCGGCATCGCCTCCCGCTTCGAGGCGGCCGGCTGGTCGGTCACGACGGTGGACGGGCGCGACCACGACGCCTTGTACGCGGCCTTCACCTCGCCGCACCCCGGGCAGCCGCATGCCGTCGTCGCCCGGGCCGAGCCCAAGAACGGCTGACCGAGCCTGACGCGGTCAGCGATGCACTCAGCGGTGTGGCCAGCGACGCGGTCAGCAGTGCGCTCGCCCCACAACCCCACCTCCATCTCCGGACACCGCCCCGGCCGCGAAGCCGGATACACCGGGCACAGCAGAGGACTCATCTCATGGACACCATGCGCGAACGCTTCGCCGACGTCACCTCCCGGCTGCTCCACGAGGACCCACGGCTCGCCGTGGTGCTCGCCGATATCGGCCTGGACGGCTTCGCGGAGGCTCAACGCGCCTACCCGGAGCGGGTGTTGAACGTCGGCATCCGGGAGCAGCTACTGGTCGGGGTCGGCGGCGGGCTCGCCCTCACCGGGTTGCGCCCGGTCGTGCACACCTTCGCGAGCTTCCTGGTCGAGCGGCCCTTCGAGCAGGTGAAGCTGGACTTCGGGCACCAAGGGGTCGGCGGGGTGCTGGTCAGCGCCGGGGCCTCGTACGACTGGCCGGCCGGCGGCTTCACCCATATGTCGCCCGGCGATGTCGCTCTGATGGACACCCTGGACGGCTGGACCATCCATGTCCCCGGGCACCCCGACGAGGCCGAGACGCTGCTGCGGCACGCGGCGGCGGCCGGCGACGACAAGGTGTACGTACGGCTCTCGGTGCAGTCCAACACCGCGCCGCTGCCCGTGACCGGCTCCGGGTTCCTGACCGTACGGGAGGCGTCGCGCACCGCACGTCCCGTCGTCGTCGCAGTCGGGCCGATGCTCGACAACGTCCTCGCGGCCGTCGAGGGCCTGGATGTGACCGTCCTCTACGCCACGACCGTCCGGCCCTTCGACGACGCGGCGCTGCGCGCGGCGGTGCGCGGCGGGGCCGCCGCCGAGGTGGTCATCGTGGAGCCGTATCTCGCCGGTACGTCCACGGCTGCCGCCAACGACGCTCTCGCCGAGTTGCCGCACCGGGTCCTGGCGCTCGGTACGGCGCGCCGCGAGGTGCGGCGCTACGGCGAACTGGACGAGCACATCGCCGCCCATGGCCTGGACCCGCGCTCGTTGCGGGAGCGCATCACGGGCTTCCTCGGCTGAGGCTGATCGCGCGGAGCCGAGGCCAGCGCCCGCCGCCTCTACACCCGTTTGTCGAGCCACCCGAGCAAGTCCTCCTGGACCTGGTCCCGGTTCGTCTCGTTCAGGATTTCGTGCCGGGCTCCGGGGTACGCCTTCCAGGTCAGGTCGGCGGTCCCCAAATAGCGGAAGTCCTCCAGCAGTTCGTAGACCAGCGTCATCCGCTGGTTGCAGGGGTCCTGGTCGCCGACGGCCACATGCACCGGCAGGTCGGCCGGGATGCGGGCGAGCTCGCGCGGGTCGTTCATCTTCCGGATCGCCCGCACCCAGTCCAGGGCCAGTCCGGCGCTGAACGCGAAGCCGCAGCGGGCGTCGTCGATATAGGCGTCGACCTCGGTCTCGTCGCGCGAGAGCCATTCGAAACCGGTCAACCCCGGTCCGGCGTACGGGTCGTTGAAGGACCCGAACAGCTCGGGGATGAAGCCGGAGAGGTGGCTGCGGCCGTGCTCGGCGATCTCCTGCTCCAGGCGGGCGATCGAATCCTCCATCTCGGCGCCGGGCAGGACCCGGAAGGTACCGGAGAGGATCAGCCCGGACAGGTCGCCCCCGTATTCCTGGGCGTAGTCGCGGGCGAGCATCGAGCCCATGCTGTGGCCGAGCAGCACCAACGGCACGCCGGGGTACGCGGCGCGCAGCCGGTCGCCGATGCCCCGCAGGTCGGTGACGACGCGCCGCCAGCTGTCCTCGCCGACGACGCCGCGACCGCCCGTGGAGGCAGCACTCGCGCCGTGGCCCCGGTGGTCGGAGGCGACGACGGCGTAGCCGTTCGCGGTCAGGAAGCGTGCGAACCGGTCGTAACGCAGGGCGTGTTCGGCGGCTCCGTGCGCGATCTGGACGAGCGCGCGGGGGCGGCCGCTCTTCGGCAGCCAGGTGTAGGCGGCGACCCGGGTGCCGTCCTGGGCCTGGAAATAGTCCGGGCGACTGGCGGTGCCGATTCCGGTGGCGGGCATACGGGGCTCCAAGCGGTCGGGCTCCAAGCGATCGGGGCTTCACTCTCCCCTCCCCGACCGTGACACGCCAAGGGCGCGCGCGAGGCGGTGTTGACCGTCGGTTCGGGTGCTGTGTCACGATCAGGAGCCCCGAAAGCCGCTCCCGCCCGTACGGTTCCCTGAACGCCCGCAGCTATCCGTCGACTCTTCGGTTCCCGCGCAGTTCTCTTGTCCCAGGAGGCCCGTTGGACATCACCGGTGTACCCCGGCCCGCAACGCACTCGGCTCCCCCGCCGACCCCTCCCACCGACTCCCCGCACCCCGCGGTCGGCGGCCCCGCCTCCGGCTCCGCG
>NZ_JAYMZR010000075.1:0-37916 GCF_035828615.1 Streptomyces sp. H27-D2
GCCCGGCGCCCCGGCCGGCCGGCCCGCCGCTCCGAGCCGGCGTGGCCGCTCAGCCCGCCGAACCGCCGGCGGTCGGTTCGGCCCGGCGGGTGGGGCGGCGCTCCAGCTGGGTGACCACGGAGGAGTGGAAGCGGTCCACCGCGGCGTCGACGCTGCGGATGAAGCCGGACTCGGCGTTCCCGCGAGTGCTGCCCATGCTCTTGGAGAGCGACAGCCGGAACCCGGTGATCTGCCCGGAGCCCTTCGGAATCAGATCACCCGGCTCGGGGCGCAGCTTCTCCAGCGTGCCGCGCGGCCCGGAGTCCGGACCCTCCATGAGCGTCTCGATGTGCAGGTCCGCGGGCGCTTCGCCGAGCTGCCGTACGAGCCGCTTCGCCCAGTTGAGCGGGTAGCCCTTCTCGGGGGCCGGGATCTCGATGGACGTGCGCAGCCGCCCGGTGCGCAGGTCGGCGGTGACGGCCAGGATGCCGACCGTGCCGTCGATGCGGATCTCGGCGTGCAGCCGTCCGTCCTCGCAGAGTCGGTCCGCCAGCGCCGTGCGCCGGGCGAGGGCGTCGAGACCGCGCTTCCCGCGCTGCACCGGCATGACCTTCTCGCCGAGTTCGCCGCCGAGACGCAGGCAGACCTGCCGGATGAGCCGCTCCCAGCTCTCGACGACCCGAAGGGCGCGCCGGTCGCCCCGGCACAGCGTCTCCTGGTCGATGCCGTTGCGTACGGGTACCCAGGCCGGGCCCATGTTCTGGAAGCCGTGGCATCCGGAGTTCTCGTGCTGGAGGTAGCGCAGCAGCTCCTGGATCAGCCAGGCGTGGGCCTCGCGGCTGACGCCTTCGTGCCGGATCAGCATCTGTGCCTGGTGGGCCACTTCGGCCCAGGAGAGGTGCCAGAGCGCGACCTGGTGCTTACGGCGGCCGTCGACCTTGACTTCGACGAGCGGGCTGCCTTCCAGCGCGACGTCGTTGGAGAGCGTGATGACGGCCTCGTAGCCGCGCCGGGCGGCGATGTCCATGTAGTCCTGGATCTGGTCGCTCTTGAGCGGGTTCCCGTTGGTCTTGGTCTCGACCAGGGCTGTCCACAGCTTTCCCGCGCGCTCGATGCGGATGATGCCGTCGGGGCGCTTGGGGCTCTCCCCGTAAGGGAGCGTGACCTCGGTGAACGTCTCCATCCGCCCGGCGGGTGCGCCGAAAGCGGCGGTCAGCCGGCGCCCGAGCTTCGGCACGTGCGACATCACGGACAACAGGATGGACGTCGCCCGGACTTCGCGCTCGCGGTCGCTCTTGAGGGACGAGATGGGGAAGAGGCGCGATTGCCGCCAGGAGTCGTTCTCGGCGAGCGACTGCTTGGGCTCCCTCGGGACCGTGACTCTCTTCTTGGCCGTACGGAGCCGGCGTGCCGGCGCCGAGGGCTGGGCGGGGCCGTCGGAAACGGCAGGGGGAGCGGCGACGGCGGAGGCCGCCGTCACCGCGGCCGGTTCGGGCGGTGCTTCCGGTCCGGGCGCATCGGTGGGATCGGCGAGCAGCTCGGCCGGGGCCTGCTCGGCCTGCGTGTCCTGCTCGTCGTCCTCGTCGATCCCGATGCCGAAGTCCGTCGCGAGACCGGCCAGCCCGGTGTCGTAGCCCTGCCCGACGGCCCGGAACTTCCACTCCGCGTTGCGCCGGTAGAGCTCACCGAAGACGAAGGCGCTCTCCGGGCCGGCCCCGGGGATGGGGAAGTCGAGGATCACCTCGCCGACCCGGTCGGCCAGCGAGATCCGCAGATTCTCCAACTGCCCGAACTCCGCCCTCTGATGGCGGCTGGCGGCGATCACGATGCGCTCGACGTCGGCGGGGATGGCGGTCAGATCGCACTGGATCCGGTCTTCGCTGCCGCTCTCCGAGGGGCTCTGCCCGAGCAGTTGCACACTGCCGTCGGCGGCTGCGGGGTTGTTGTAGAAGAAGAAGTCCGCGTTGCTGCGCACTTTCTGGCTCTTGTCGAGGAGCAGTACGGAGACGTCCGCGTCGCCGTCTCCGCCGGGGCTGCTCCAGCCCAGGCTGATGACGACGGAGTCGGAATTCTCGCTGAGTGCGGCTAATGCGACGTTGGCGCCTTTGACCAGTGTGTGCATGAAGTCCCCCCCTGGGGATGGTGCATGAGCCGCGGGGGCACAGAGCCGCGCGGCCTTTGTCGAGCTTTGTCGAGCGGGAATGGGCGTGACCCACAAGCGTGTCGGGAAGCCTATCCGGCTGCCCACAACTCCGGCATATGCCTGACAAAACTGGTGGCAGCCGGTTCTCGGCCCATTGCCGGTGAATTGCCGCGGGCCGCGCGGAAACCTCCGGTTGCCCCCTGAACAGAAGTTTTCCGGTGGCACCGGTGATGATGGGGATGTGCGGTTGGAAGCGATTTCTTGGGAGCGGTTGACCGAGGCGCTGGCCGGTCATGTCGCGGAGTCGCAGGCGGCGGGCGATGGTCAGTGGCTGCGGGTGGCTGTCGACGGCGCTCCGGCGGCGCGGCCGGGTGAGCTGGCGGAGCGGCTGGCCGGCGCGCTGCGGGTGCGCGGCCGGGCGGCGCGGGTGATCGCGGCAGGCGGGTTTCTGCGGGCGGCTTCGCTGCGCTACGAGTACGGGCGCGAGGACGCCGACGCGTACTACGACCTGTGGCTGGACCGGGGCGCGCTGTGGCGGGAGGTCTTCGATCCGCTGGAGCCCGGCGGCAGTGGGCGGGTGCTGCCCGATCTGTGGGATCCGGCCACGGACCGGGCGACCCGCAGCGGATACGTCGAACTGCCGCCCGGCGGAATCCTGTTGCTGCACGGGCCGCTGCTGCTGGGGCACTGGTTCCCGCTGGATCTCTCCGTCCACGTAAGGCTCTCCCCGGCCGCGCTGGCCCGGCGTACGGACGAGGGTGAGCGGTGGACCCTGCCGGCCTTCGCGCGCTACGAGGACGAGGTGGGGCCGGGAGCGGCCGCCGACGTCGTGGTACGGGCCGATGATCCCCGGCATCCGGCCTGGAGCGGCGTGGGGGAGCGGTAGTTCCGGTGGCGCCGGTATTCAACGGCGGTGGTTTCGGGGCTCAAGGGGCGGTGCGGGAGGGCGTGGAACCGCGGTTGCCGTCCTCGCCGGCCGTACCCTCGCGCCCGTCGGGGCTCACCGCGCTGACCGAGAACGCGCCCTGGTCGGTGACGCCGTAGAGCACGTCACCGACGACGAGCGGCGCGACGCCGGTGGGGGAGAGGTCCGCGAAGGACTTGTTCCTGGTGTCGAAGGATGCCTCGGTGCGCCACAGCCGCTTGCCGGTGCCGGCGTCGAGGACCTGGACGCTGGTGTCGGGCATGGCGACGTACAGCCGGTTCCCGAAGACCGCCGGCTCGCCGAAGATCCTCAGCTCGCGCTCGGAGGTCCACCGCGGCCTTCCGCGCTTGAGGTCCAGCGCGAGGATCGTCTCGTTGCCGTAGTCGAAGAAGTACATGGTGTCGCCGGCCACCAGGGGCGGGGACTCGGGCTCCACGGCCCAGGGCAGGCCGATGTGCCGGGTCCGGCCGCTCGTGAGGTTCTGGATGTAGAGGGCGGCGGATACCCCGGAGTCGTTCTCCCAGCGGGCGTAGTAGGCGTTGCCGTCATGGACCGCGGCCAGCCAGAGGTCGCCCTTGGGTGCTTCGATCCGGTGGACGATCCTGCCGCTCCGGGCGTTGAGCCGCACGATCTGAGATGCCGTCTTGCGGTCGCTCAGCGACTCGCCCGTGCCACCGGGCTTGCCTGCCTCGTTCGTGGACTTCCTCTTCTCGGCCCGCTGCTTCGCCGCGGCGTCGCGGGTGGGCCGGTGGCGGAGGTCGGCGACGAGGGTGCCGTCGGGGCCGGCGTAGAAGGGGCTCGGCGAACTGGTGGTCAGCGTGCGACGCCAGAGCCGCTTGCCGGTCTTGGGGTTCAGCGCCGAGTAGGTCACGGTGTCCGTCGGGCCGAGCTCGCCCTCGTGCACCAGGAGGACGCCGCTGAGGTAGCTGAACTCCGACACCGGGCCCTTGAAATGCCAGCGTCGCCGGCCGTCCGCGGCTCCGAAGGCGTCGACGCCCTGGCTGCCGTCCGCGCTGTAGCCGTACACCAGGCCCCGCCCGACCACGGGCGAGGTGACCGAGATGCCGTTGCTCTGCTTCGAGCGGCGCATCGGCTTCTTCCAGGACGTACGGCCCGTCGCCGAGTCGAGCCGCAGCAGCGCCGTGCGGTCCGAGGAGCAGAACACGCCCTGCGCGTCAGGGGTGCACGAGGTCATGCTCGGCCCGTCGACCGGGTTGTTGGCGAAGGCTGTGTGCCAGGGCTTCCAGCCCTCGGGCGCGGAGCGCGAGCCCGCGTTCGGGCCTGCGGCCCCGAAATCGCTGTCCGACGTTCCGGTCACCAGGAAGACGGCGGTGGCCAGGGACAGCGCGACCGCGCTCGCGGCCACCGGCCGGACCCAGCGCCGACGGGCGGACGCCGGCGGGGGCGCTGCGGCGGAGGGGGCGGGGCCGCAGGCGTCCACCGGCGTCGCGGCGGCTCCCGCTCGCCGCTCCGTGCCGCGCGGCGCAGCGGGAAGCGCGTCGGGGAGCCGGGCCAGGGTCTCCAGCACCTCGCGCGGCGTCGGCCGGTCGCCGGGGGCCTTCGCCAGGCAGGCCAGGACGAGCGGACGGAGCTGCCCTGGCAGGCCGCCGAGAACGGGGGCGTTGTGGACGGTCTGGTACGCGGCCAGATAGGCGTTCTCCGCCTCGAACGGGCTGCGTCCCGTCGCCGCGTACACCAGCAGCGCGCCGAGCGAGAAGACGTCGACGGCCGGCCCGACCTCGCGCGGGGTGCTGAACTGCTCCGGCGCCATGAACGGCGGGGAGCCCATCACCAGGCCGGTCTGGGTGCGCACATCGCTCTGGGCGGCGCGCGAGATGCCGAAGTCGATGACCCGTACGGCCCCGTCGTCGCCGTTCCCGCCCGGTTCCCCGACGCCGGGGTCGAGCAGCAGCACATTGCTCGGCTTGAGGTCCCGGTGCACGACCTCGGCCCGGTGGATCTCCCGCAGCGCTTCGGCGAGTTCGACGCCCAGCCGGCGCAACTGCGGCCACGCCAGCGGGCCGGATTCGGTGACCCGTTGGGCGAGGGTGTCCCCGGCCACGTACGCGGTGGCCATCCAGGGGCGTTCCGCGTCGGGGTCCGCGTCGACGACGGGGGCGGTGAACGCTCCGCTCACCCGGCGGGCGGCGGCGACCTCCTGGCGGAAGCGGGCCCGGAACTCCGGGTGACCGGCGTACTGGAGGTGGACCACCTTCACCGCGACCGCTCGCCCGGACGTCGATCTGCCGAGGTAGACGACGCCCATGCCGCCCGTGCCGATGCGTGACTCGATGCGGTACCCGCCCACCGACTCGGGATCGTCCTCACGCAACGCCATCAGCGCACCCCTAGATATGACATGGCCCGCACACCCTAGCGCCGGGCGGGCCCCGTACGGCTCCGGCTCCGTCGCGCAGCCCGCGGGTGCGGGCCGGAATCAGCCGTCGGCGAGGTCGCGGAGCCGGGTCACGGTCCGCCAGTTGCGGGCGGTGGCGGTGACTTTGAGGCGTTGTGCGCAGAGCAGTTGGGCGAGCTTCGATCTGCCGATGCCGTTCGGAGTGGCGAGGTAGATCGCGCGCTCGCCGAGGCTGAACCGGTCCGGGGCGTAGCGGGACGCGTCGATGGCTTCGAGCACACCTGGGGCCGGGGCGGCGGACAGGTGACATGGAGGTGCTTCGGCTCGGCCACCGCGTCCGGGTAGGGGTTGGCCTCGATCACCCCGGCCAGCTCCTCACGGGTGATGACCAGGACGGCGACGGTGAGGCCGAGATCCTCGGCGATGCTCCGCTCGACGGCCCGCGCCGAGGCATCGGGAGACGAGTCCGGCGCGGTGAAGACGGCGTTGCCGCTCTGCAGGTACGTCTTCACGTCCGTGAAGCCGAGGCCGGTCAGCAGCTCACGCAGCCGCGTCATGGGGACCTTGTTGTTGCCGCCGACGTTGACGCCGCGCAGCAGGGCGATCTGGACCGTCATCTTCTTGTCTCTTCCCGGCCGGCTCTCCACGGGAGGGCCGGCCCAACGCAGCGCCGGTGGGGTCAGAACAGCGGCTCGGGGAGTATGCCCTCCAGCGCGAGCAGCGAGCGTTTGGTCTCCAGGCCGCCGCCGAAGCCGCCGAGACCGCCGTCGCTCTCGACCACGCGGTGGCAGGGGACGACGACGGGCAGCGGATTGCTGCCCATGGCCGCGCCGACGGCGCGCGCGGCCCCCGGCTCGCCGACGCGGTTCGCCAGGTCCTGGTAGCCGACGACCGTGCCGTACGGGACGTGGGCGGCCAGCTCGCGCAGCACTGCGCGGTTGAAGCCGCTGGTGAGGGACCAGTCCAGCGGGACGTCGAAGGCGCGCAGCCGGCCCGAGAAGTAGGCGGTCAGCTGGCCGGCGGCCGCGGCGAGGTGGGTGTGGCAGGAGGCCGCGGGGGGCGAGGAGGGCTCGGGTATCGAGGGCGCGAGGCGGGTGGCGGCCCCGCCGAGGCGGTGCGTCATCCGGTCCACGGCCTTGGCGGCCGTCCGGGCGTCGGCGTGGAAGACGACCAGGGCGAGCCCCTCGTCGGTCGCGGCCAGCAGCAGCGGGCCGACGCGCGAGTCCAGCGTCGTCCACGCCCATGCCATCGCTGCCGGCGTCTGCTCCGTGTCTGTCACGTCGTCAGCCTACGACCGGCCACTGACATTGATACTCGTAGCGGGTTCCGGTGGTCGTGGCTCTGCCACTGACTGACAGCGGCCCGCTCGTACCGGTCCATGCGTACCGGCCCGCTCGTACCGATCGCAGCCCTGGCGCACAGCGCGTTGGCGAAACATCACCCCCAGCGGACGACCCCCGCTATATCGTGGCGCAGCCGCACGGACATCCGGACGCGGGTCGTATGTACGACGTACGTACGCCGTACGCGGGACGGGCCTTCGGCGCTGTCCTGAAGCCGGATCTGCAACGGGAGTCTGCGTGCACGGCACAGCTGTACCTACTGACGGATTCACCTACGGCCTGGTCACCCCCGTGGCGGCCTTCGTGATGGCCGTCCTCGGTAGCGCGCTCGGGTTGCGTTGCACCGTCCGCGCGCTCCCGCTGGCCCGTTCGCGCCGGGCGGGCTGGCTCACGCTGGGCGCCGTGGCCATCGGCTCGGGCATCTGGACCATGCACTTCATCGCCATGATGGGCTTCACCGCCCACGGCGTGCGGATCGGCTATGACGCCCGGATCACCTTCGCGAGTCTGGCCGTCGCCATCCTGGTCGTCGGCATCGGCGTCTTCATCGTCGGCTACCGGGGCCGTACGGTCCCCGCGCTGATCGGCGCGGGCGTCATCACCGGGCTGGGCGTGGCCGCCATGCACTACCTCGGCATGGCGGGCATGCGGATGCCGGGGCACCTCACCTACGCCCCGGTCACCGTGGCCCTCTCGGTCGCCATCGCGGTGGTCGCCGCGACCGCCGCGCTGTGGTTCGCGATCTCGGTGAAGGGCGTCGGCCCTGCCCTGGGCGCGAGCCTCATCATGGGGGTCGCCGTGTGCGGCATGCACTACGTGGGGATGGCGGCGCTGAGCGTGCACGCGCACGCCCACGCGGGGTCCGCGACCGGGCAGTCGCCGACCGAGATCCTCGCGCCGATGCTCATCGGGCCGCTGGTGCTCATGCTCTTCGTGGGGCTCATCGTCGGGTTCGACCCGATGAGCCGGGGCGAGCAGCGCCGGCGCGAATCCGGCGCGGCGATGGACGAACTCGGCACACCCGCCTGGTCCCATCGCCGCTGACGGCAGGGCCGGGGGAGTGCCGAGCCCGGGGGAGCGCCGTGCTGTGAGTACGCCGTGCTGTGGGAGCGCCGTGCTGTGAGAACGCGGCGCCGGGAGAGAGCCGCGTTACGGGAAAGAGGGAATGAACAGGCCGAACGACTTCTGCTCCAGAGCGTTACGCACGACGTCGGGGGCATTGGTGATGATGCCGTCGGCTCCCATACGGGCGAGTGCGACGGCCGTCGGGCCGTCGTCCACGGTCCAGGTGAAGAGCTCCAGCGGCCGGGCGTGCGGCCCCTTGAGCCGGTGCACAGCGGCGATGTACGCGGTGGTGACCGTCTTGTGGCTCGGGTTGATCTGGTCGGCGAACCGCGCGTACGCGGGCAGGTCGGCGACCGCGGGCATGCCGAGGAAGCCGGTCTTCACATCGGCCTCCTGACGGTGGATATTTTTCAGCGAGTCGGCGCTGAAGCTCTGCAGGATGAGTCTGCTCTTGAGGTGTTCGCGGTCGAGCCAGCCGGCGTTGTCCAGCTCGTTGAGGGTCTGCCTCTCGATGTCCGGGTAGAGCTCCGGCGCCTTGACCTCCATCAGCAGCTTCTGGTGATTGTGCTCGACCCGGTTGAGGTAGCGCCCCAGGGTCGGCACCCGCTCGCCGGCGAACTTCCTGTTGAACCAGCTGCCCGCGTCCAGCTTCTGGATCTCGGCGAGCGTGAAGTCGGAGATCTTCCACGGGGCACGGCTGGGGAAGAGCGTCTCGACGTTCGTGGTGCGGTTGAGCGTGGTGTCGTGCATGATCACCAGTTTGCCGTCCTGGGTGCGCTGGACGTCGTTCTCCACCCAGGCGATGCGCAGGGCGGCGGCCTTGTCGATGGACGCGAGCGTGTTCTCGGGGGCGTAGGCGGAAGCACCACGGTGGCTGACGGTGACCGGATTGCCCGGCTGATCGCGAGCTGGTGCGGCTTGCGCCGCGGTAGCGGAGAGGACGAGCGCGGACAGACCCAGAAGCGCGCCGGTGACGGCCGCGGCAGGGTGGATGTGCATACGGACCCCTCGCGTTGAATGGTGCGGACGCGCAGAGAGTCCCAGATGCGTCCTACAAGAAGATATGCGAGGGGTGGCTAGAAATTGAACGATAAGAGTCATGTGTCGCAGGGGTAAATTCTGGGATTCGGAACACCCTGGCCCCGGTGCGGCCGATGCGAGCGCTCGAACCGGCTTGAGCGCTCGCATCATTGATGCGAATGTTCGAACTAATGGCGCGGGCGTTCGAAAGTCACCAGCAAACCCTCGACACCGCCAGGACCGACGCGGCCCTTCACATCAGCGGCCGTTATGGCTTTGACCTGCCAGCCGTCCGCCGCGTATTTGTTCAGCAGGTCCTCGACCTTGTCCGGCGACATCTTTCCGCCGATCAGCTTCTCGCGGATCTGGATGACCTTGTACTCGTACATGAGGTGCCTCTCGTCGGGAGTCGCGGGTGCTCGCGCCCCGCTCGCCGGGGAGTCGCGCCGGGGTGGCGCGGTGGTCGTACGGGAGTCGCGTACCGGGCCCGTGACCTCGGAAACGGCCTCCGGGAGCGGGCGGCAGACAGGTTACGGGCCGGAAAGCGGGCTGTTGTCAGTGGCGGGTCGTACGGTGGTTCCATGCGGCCCGTATCCAAGATCGAACGCACTCTGGCGCCTTTCGAAGTCGTCAGCCCCTACCAGCCCAGCGGTGACCAGCCGACGGCCATCGCCGAGCTGGAGCGGCGTGTCAACGCTGGTGAGAAGGACGTCGTACTGCTCGGCGCGACCGGCACCGGCAAGTCCGCGACCACCGCGTGGATGATCGAGAAGCTGCAGCGCCCGACCTTGGTCATGGCACCGAACAAGACCCTCGCGGCCCAGCTCGCGAACGAGTTCCGCGAGCTGCTGCCCAACAACGCCGTCGAGTACTTCGTCTCGTACTACGACTACTACCAGCCAGAGGCGTACGTTCCGCAGTCGGACACCTACATCGAGAAGGACTCCTCCATCAACGAGGAGGTTGAGCGGCTGCGGCACTCCGCGACGAACTCGCTGCTCACCCGGCGCGACGTGATCGTGGTGGCGTCCGTCTCCTGCATCTACGGCCTGGGCACGCCCCAGGAGTACGTGGACCGCATGGTGCAGCTCAAGATCGGCGACGAGATCGACCGCGACCAGCTGCTGCGCCGCTTCGTCGACATCCAGTACACCCGCAACGACGTGGCCTTCACCCGCGGCACCTTCCGGGTGCGCGGCGACACCATCGAGATCTTCCCGGTCTACGAGGAGCTGGCCGTCCGGATCCAGATGTTCGGCGACGAGGTCGAGTCGCTGTCCACCCTCCACCCGCTCACCGGCGAGGTCATCACCGATGACCAGTCGCTCTACATCTTTCCGGCCTCGCACTACGTCACCGGCCCGGAGCGGATGGAGAAGGCCATCGCCGGGATCGAGGCGGAGCTCGCGGAGAGCCTCGCCCGGATGGAGCAGCAGGGCAAGCACCTGGAAGCCCAGCGGCTGCGCATGCGCACCACCTACGACCTGGAGATGATGCGCCAGATCGGCTCCTGCTCCGGCATCGAGAACTACTCCCGGCACTTCGACGACCGCTCGCCGGGCTCCGCGCCGCACACCCTCATGGACTACTTCCCGGAAGACTTCCTGCTGGTCATCGACGAGTCGCATGTGACCGTGCCGCAGATCGGCGCGATGTACGAGGGCGACGCCGCCCGTAAGCGGACCCTGGTCGAGCACGGCTTCCGGCTGCCCTCCGCGATGGACAACCGGCCGTTGAAGTGGGAGGAGTTCCAGAAGCGGATCGACCAGACGGTCTACCTCTCGGCGACCCCCGGAAAGTACGAGCTCGCGCGCGGCGAGGGCTTCGTGGAACAGATCATCCGGCCCACCGGTCTGGTCGACCCGGAGGTCGTGGTCAAGCCCACCGAGGGCCAGATCGACGACCTGGTGCACGAGATCCGGCTGCGCGTCGAGAAGAACGAACGCGTGCTGGTCACCACCCTCACCAAGAAGATGTCCGAGGATCTCACCGACTACTTCCTCGAACTCGGCATCCAGGTCCGCTATCTGCACAGCGACGTCGACACCCTGCGCCGCATCGAGCTGCTCCGCGAGCTGCGCGCGGGCGAGTACGACGTCCTGGTGGGCATCAACCTGCTCCGTGAGGGCCTCGACCTGCCGGAGGTCTCCCTCGTCGCGATCCTGGACGCCGACAAGGAGGGCTTCCTGCGGTCCGGCACCTCGCTGATCCAGACCATCGGCCGCGCGGCGCGCAACGTCTCCGGCCAGGTGCACATGTACGCCGACCGGATCACCCCGGCGATGGAGAAGGCCATCGAGGAGACCAACCGCCGCCGGGAGAAGCAGGTCGCGTACAACAAGGAGCGCGGCCTCGACCCGCAGCCGCTGCGCAAGAAGATCGGCGACATCGTCGCGACCATCGCGCGCGAGGAGGTCGACACCCAGGAGCTGCTGGGCTCCGGCTACCGCCAGGGCGACAAGAGCAAGGCCCCGGTGCCCGCGCTGGGCGGCAAGGGCGCCAAGAGCAAGCCGACGGACCGTCCCGCCGAGGAACTCGCCGAACTGATCGCCGAGCTGACGGAGCGGATGCGCGCCTCGGCGGCGGAGCTGCAGTTCGAGGTGGCGGCGCGGCTGCGCGACGAAGTGGGCGACCTCAAGAAGGAGCTCCGTCAGATGCGGGAGGTCGGCGGGCTCTCCTGACCCCGCGACAGCGCTGCCCCCGCGACAGCGCTGACGCCCCCGGCGCGCCGCCGCCGGGGGCTCCCGCCGCGCGCTGTGTCGCAAGGCTGTTTCGCCAGGCTGTGTTGCAAGAACGCCACAAAGCGAGCCTGGGGGTTCGACCTGTCGGTGGCCCTGCGTAGGGTTTCCCGCAGCTGCCCAGACTGGCGGCTGTAGGAATGGTTGAGAGGGGACGGCACGTGACGGTCAACTTGTCCAAGGGCCAAGGCATCAGCCTGCAGAAGTCCGACGGGGGCACCCTGACCGCGGTGCGGATGGGCCTCGGTTGGCAGGCGGCTCCCCGTCGCGGGCTGTTCGGGACCCGCACGAAGGAGATCGACCTCGACGCGTCGGCAGTGCTGTTCGCCGACAAGCAGCCGGTGGACGTGGTGTTCTTCCGTCACTTGGTGAGCGACGACGGCTCCGTCCGGCACACCGGCGACAACTTGGTCGGCGGCGCGGGAGGCCAGGGCGGCGACGACGAGGCGATCCTCGTCGACCTGCAGCGGGTCCCGGTGCACATCGACCAGATCGTGTTCACGGTGAACTCCTTCACCGGCCAGACCTTCGCCGAGGTGCAGGACGCCTTCTGCCGCATCGTCGACGAGACCAACGGCCAGGAGCTGGCGCGCTTCACCCTCACCGGCGGCGGTCAGTACACCGCGCAGATCATGGCCAAGGTGCACCGGGTGGGCGCGGGCTGGCAGATGACGGCGGTCGGCAACCCGGCCAACGGCCGTACCTTCCAGGACCTGATGCCGGCGATCCTGCCGCACCTGTGAGCCATGGCCGCGACCGGCGCGGGCAGGACCGGCGTCCGCTGGTCGGCACCCGGCGGTCGCGGCCCGGGAGTCAGTACCCGAGCGGCGCCTGAGCAGTACCCGAGCACGACCTGAGCAGTACCAGCCAGCGGGGAGCGGCCGGTCCCGGCGGTGCGACGACCGCCGGGACCGGCCGTACCGGACAGCACGACGTACGAGGGGACGCAGCGATGACGGCCGAGCTGGTCCGAGGGCAGAACCACCCACTGCCCCAGACCCGTTTGGAGATCCGGGTGTCGGCGGGAAAGCCGATCATCGCCGGAGCCACTCTGGGGGACGAACAAGGCAAGGTGAGCGGTCCCGAACGGGTCGCCCACCCCGGCGCACCGAACCTGCCGGGTCTCGAAGTGTCCCAACAGGCCGCCGCCGACCACCGGCTGGCCGTGGACCTCGGCGCGCTCCCGGACGGCGTGCACCGGGTCAGCGTGCTCCTCTCGCTGCCCACCGGCGTCGGCGGACCGATGCGCTTCGGCGCGGTGGCCGCGCCGTTCGTCGCCGTCACCGGCCTGGACGGCTCCGAGGTCGCCAGCTACACCATCACCGACCTCGACGCCGAGTCGGCGGTCGTCGCGCTGGAGCTGTACCGCAGGCAGGACGCCTGGAAGGTCCGCGCCATCGGGCAGGGCTACGCGGGCGGGCTCGCCGACATGCTCGCCGACCAGGGGCTGCCGCAGGCCCGCGAGCTGGCCGCCTCGATCAATGACGCGGTCACCCGGGGCTTGGCCCGCACGGTCGCCGCGCCCCCGCCCCGTCCCGCCGACGAGGGCCGGCTCCGCACCGCCTCGGCGGGCGGCGACCGCGTCCCCGGCGCGGCCTCCGGCGGTGCTCCCGGTGCTCCCGGCGCGGCCGATCCGCAGCCCGCCGTTCCGCCCGCCGCCGGGGCCGCCCCGCAGCTGCCGGTGCCCGGCGGCCCCGTCAACTACGAGCACCCCGGCCGGCAGCCCGTCGCGCCGCCGACCCCGGCCCCGGTCGCCCCGCAGCCCCGGCCGGGTGAGCCGGCTCAGCCGATCGCGGGCGACGCCACCGGCTGGACCATGGAAGAGCGGCTCTACAACCAGGTCTGGGGCATGTTCGAGGACCTGGCCAGGACCACCGCCGCCTACCGCAGCGCGGTGGACTTCGCGGACTCCCGGATGGAGCAGGAGCTGGACCGCGCGCTGTCCGACCCGCGCAACCGCCTCGGCCAGGCCGGCGACAGGGCCCGCGCGGCGGCCCGCGACAAGCACGCCGAACTCGTCGACCGGGCCCGCGCGGTGCTCGACCGGGACCTCGCGCAACTCGTCGCCGAGGCCGAGGTCGTCGAGCCCGCGCTGCCGCCCGCCTTCGCCCGCTGGGACAACCCCGTCTGGCAGGGCTACCAGGTGCCGATGGAGATCCCGATGGCGCTGCGGCTGGGCGACCTGCACTTGCCGGAGCGCACGGACCTGCACATCCCGATGCTGGTGCGGCTGCCGCTGGAGCGCGGCCTGTGGGTCGACAGCGGACGCAGCGGTTCCGCCTCCGCCATGATGGTCGACTCCGACCAACTGCGCAGGCTCGCGATGGACACCGCCGTCGCGCACGCCTCCCGGCTGCTCGCCGTCTACCCCGTCGGCGAGTTCACCGTGCACGTCATCGACCCGGCGGGCTCCGCCGCGGCCTCGCTCGCCCCGCTGCTGCGCTCCGGCGCGCTCCGCGAGCCGCCCGCGCCCGGCGCCGGGGGAGTGTCCGCCACGATCGCCCAGCTGACCCAGCGCGTCGACCTGGTGCAGATGGCGAGCCGCGCGGGCGTCACCGACTCGCTGCCGCCCGACCTCGACACCGCCGAACAGCTGCTCATCGTCAATGACTTCCCGCACGGCTTCGACGACCGCGCGGTCACCCGACTGCGCTACATCGCCGACGAGGGCCCGTCGGTCGGCGTCCACCTGATGATGGTGGCCGACCGGGAGGACGCACAGGAGTACGGGCCGGTGCTCGACCCGCTGTGGCGGGCGCTGCTGCGCATCACCCCCGTCCCGGACGACCACCTGGCCGACCCCTGGGTCGGGCACGTCTGGACGTACGAGCCGTCGCTGGCCCCGGCCGGCAGTCAGGTGCTCCAGCAGGTGCTGAGCCAGGTCGCCGCGGCCCGGCAGGCGTACGGCCGCTGAGCTGTGCTTTTCCCGGAATGACGGCCGCGTGGCGGACACCTCCACGGACGCCTCCTTGGCTTTTCATTACCCATCCCTTTACCTTTTCTTGGTGTTACCTGTACTGTTCTTTGCACGGAGGGGAGTACTCCCGCTGCGACGTACCCGTCAACACGGATCGTGAGATCCCGGGGCGTCGGCCCGTGCCGCGACTCGGGTGGAAGAGACCTCCGGCAGCGACGACGCTGACAGTTGCCGCATCAATCTGCCGGAGGCGCAGTGGATGTTTCTTTGACCATGTGGGTGCTGACCATCGCCGGTCTGTGCGCCCTGATCGCCGCCGACTTCTTCATCGGCGGCCGAAAACCGCACGAGGTCTCCATCAAGGAGGCCGGGACCTGGACCGTCGTCTGGGTCGTCCTCGCCGCGCTCTTCGGGCTCGGCCTGCTGCTCTTCGCGGGCGGCAAACCGTCCGGCGAGTTCTTCGCGGGCTACATCACCGAGAAGTCGCTCAGCGTCGACAACCTCTTCGTCTTCGTGCTGATCATGACGAAGTTCGCGGTGCCGAAGATCTACCAGCAGCGGGTGCTGCTCGTCGGCGTTCTGATCGCTCTGGTGCTGCGCGCGGTCTTCATAGCCGCCGGCGCCGCGATCATCGCCAACTTCGCCTGGGTCTTCTACATCTTCGGCGCGTTCCTCATCTGGACCGCCTGGAAGCTCATCCAGGAGGCGCGGGCCAACGAGGACGACGAGGAGTTCGAGGAGAACCGACTCCTCAAGATGGTGGAGAAGCGCGTCCCGTCCACGGACACATACCACGGCACCAAGCTCTTCATCGTGGAGAACGGCAAGCGCCTGATCACCCCGATGCTCATCGTCATGCTGGCGATCGGCACCACGGACGTGCTCTTCGCGCTCGACTCGATTCCGGCGATCTTCGGCCTCACCCAGGACCCGTACATCGTCTTCACCGCCAACGCCTTCGCCCTGATGGGTCTGCGGCAGCTCTACTTCCTCATCGGCGGACTGCTGAAGAAGCTGATCCACCTCTCGTACGGGCTGTCGGTCATCCTCGGTTTCATCGGTGTGAAACTCGTGTTGCACGCCCTGCACGAATCCGGGGTGAGCGTGCCCGAGATCAGCATCCCGGTCTCGCTCGGGGTGATCTGCGCGGTGCTCGTCGTCACGACGGTCACCAGCCTCTACGCCTCCAGGAAGCAGGCGCGAGCGGCGGAGCGGGACGAGCGGGCCACGAAGGTCGAGACCGGCACGGACGCCGCCGCGACCGGCACGGACGGCAAGGACCGCATCGACGTCTGACCCGCGTACCCAGCACTATGGGGGTGATGCGGAGCCGCTGGCTCCGTATCACCCCCTAGCTGTGAGCTGCGAAAGGACCGGTCCTGTGACCACCCCGCCCGCCCCGCTGACCGTCGAGGACTTCCACCCCCGGCTGGAGAACCTCACCGTCATCGACGTGCGCACCCCCGGTGAGTATCTCTCCGGTCACATCCCCGGTGGCGTCAACATCCCGCTGGACCGGCTCGCCCAGGCGCTGCCCGCGCTGCGCTCGGCGGCCGGCCGCGGCGACCTCGCCGTGGTCTGCGCCTCGGGCGGGCGCTCGCGCAGCGCCGCGGAGCAGCTCGCGGACGTGGGCATCCCCGCCGCTTCGCTGCTCGGCGGAACCTCGGCCTGGGCCGAACGGGGGCACCCGCTGGACCGTCCGGCCGGCGCCCGCGCGCTCTGGCCGATGGAGCGCCAGGTCCGGCTGGCCGCCGGCTCGCTGGTGGTGCTCGGCTTCGTGCTGGGCCGCTCCGCGCCCAAGGCCCGGCTGCTCTCCGCGGCGATCGGCGGCGGGCTGGTCTTCTCGGCGCTGTCCGACACCTGCGGCATGGCGGCGGTGCTCTCGAAGCTGCCGCACAACCGCGTGGCCGCCGACGCGCCCGATTTCGAGGACACGCTGCGCACGCTGAAGGGCTGACGCGTCGGGGCCAGCCCCGTACGTACGTCGGGGCCGCCTGTGGGTACAGGGCGGCCCCGGTGGTCCAGTTCGCTCGCTACGGCTCGTCGCCACGGGCCCGGGCAGGCCCCGGCGGTGTCACCAGCCGCGCTTGCGCCACTCCGCGAGGTGCGGCCGCTCGTCGCCGAGCGTGGTGTCCGCGCCGTGGCCCGGGTAGACCCAGGTCTCGTCGGCGAGCCGGTCGAAGAGCCTGGTCTCGACGCCGTCGAGCAGCTCGGTGAACGCTTCGGGGTCGCCCTTGGTGTTGCCGACGCCGCCGGGGAAGAGGCAGTCCCCGGTGAACAGGTGCGGGTGGCCGTGCGGGTCGTCGTAGACCAGCGCGATGCTGCCCGGCGTGTGGCCGACCAGGTGGCGGGCGGTCAGCTCGACCCGTCCGACGCGGATGGTGTCCCCGTCCTCGACGGGCACGTCGGTCGGCACCGGGATGCCTTCGGCGTCGTACCGGCCCGCGTACGTCCTGGCCCCGGTCGCGTCCACGACCTCGCGCAGCGCCTGCCAGTGGTCCCCGTGCCGGTGGGTCGTGACGACGGAGGCGATGCCGCTGTCGCCGATCAGGGTGAGCAGGGTGTGCGGCTCACTCGCGGCGTCGATCAGCAGCTGTTCGCCGGTCGCCCGGCAACGCAGCAGGTAGGCGTTGTTGTTCATCGGTCCGACCGCGACCTTCGAGATCATCAGGTCGGTCAACTCGTGTACGTCAGCCGGTCCGCCGACCGTCACCGTTCCGCTGTATGGCATGGCCTCAGCCTAGCGGCGGCAGGACGGGGAGCGCGGCGGCCGGGGTGCTGAGGCCGCTGCCGTCCGTACGGCCGGTGAGCCAGCCGAGCAGCGCGCCGGGCGCGCCCTCGACGGTGACCGGGTCGCCGGCGGAGTCGCCGGTGCGCCACTCGCGTTCGCCGTCGGTGCGCAGCAGCAGCGCGGGGACCCCCGGGCGGTCGACGAACTGCCGGCCGCCGATGAAGTCGAGCTGGCGGTCGACGAACTCGGCGGGGAGTCGAGCCATGCTGTAGCCGACGTCGAGGTCGACGTGGTGGAGTTCGATCTCCACGCGGCGCATGTGCGGCAGTACGTACGCGGGATTGGAGCGGCCGTTGCGCATGGCGACGACGTGCTGCCACTGCTCGTCGGTGAGCCGGGCCGCCGCCGCGTCGAAGCGGGCGGCGGAGCTGCGCAGGTCGTCGAGGTGGACGGCCACCGGGCGGTGGGCGTCGCGCTCGATGTCCTCGTTGCGGGCGTCCTCGCTGCGGTACATGGGGGTGTCCATGCCGGTGTGCGCGGAGTCGAGAAGGTTGGTCAGCGCGTCCGCGTTGCGGGCGAGATGCGCCAGGACGTGGCTGCGGGTCCAGCCGGGGAGCCGGGACGGTCCGGCCGCGGAAACGTCGTCCAGCCCGGCCGCCGCGGTCAGCAGCCGGTCGGTGGCTTCATGGACGGAGCGCAGGTCGTGCGCGTGATCATTCATGGCCCGAGGCTAGCGCCGACACTCCTTCGGGTGAAGGTGGCAGGGGAATCCCGTAAATCGAATGCGCGTGCTATAAGCTCGGTGGAGGCATCATAAAGACATCGCTGTGGCATCCCCCTACCCTTGACGGATGGGTGGCCGTGGCGCACCCCCCCGTTTCTCTCCAGAAAGGTGCAGACCGGCGTGGCTGACCGTCTCATCGTCCGTGGCGCTCGCGAGCACAACCTCAAGAACGTCTCGCTCGACCTCCCCCGCGACTCCCTCATCGTCTTCACCGGACTCTCGGGGTCGGGCAAGTCTTCTCTCGCGTTCGACACGATCTTCGCCGAGGGGCAGCGCCGCTACGTCGAGTCGCTCTCCTCGTACGCCCGCCAGTTCCTGGGGCAGATGGACAAGCCCGATGTGGACTTCATCGAGGGTCTGTCCCCGGCGGTCTCGATCGACCAGAAGTCGACCTCGCGCAACCCCCGCTCCACGGTCGGCACGATCACTGAGGTCTACGACTACCTCCGGCTGCTGTTCGCCCGCATCGGCAAGCCGCACTGCCCCGAGTGCGGGCGTCCGATCGCCCGGCAGTCGCCGCAGGCGATCGTCGACCGGGTGCTCCAGCTGGAGGAGGGCAGCCGGTTCCAGGTGCTCTCGCCGCTGGCCCGGGAGCGCAAGGGCGAGTTCGCCGACCTCTTCTCGGACCTCCAGACCAAGGGCTACAGCCGGGCCCGGGTGGACGGCGCGATCATCCAGCTCTCCGATCCGCCGAAGCTCAAGAAGCAGGAGAAGCACACCATCGAGGTGGTCATCGACCGCCTCACCGTCAAGGAGAGCGCCAAGCGCCGGCTGACCGACTCGGTCGAGACCGCGCTCGGGCTCTCCGGCGGCATGGTGATCCTCGACTTCGTGGACCTCGACGAGGACGACCCGCTGCGCGAGCGGATGTTCTCCGAGCACCTCTACTGCCCGTACGACGACCTCTCCTTCGAGGAGCTGGAGCCGCGCTCCTTCTCCTTCAACTCGCCGTTCGGCGCCTGCCCCGACTGCACCGGCATCGGCACCCGGATGGAGGTCGACCCCGAGCTGATCGTCCCTGACGAGGACAAGTCCGTGGACGAGGGCGCCATCCACCCGTGGTCGCACGGCCACACCAAGGAGTACTTCGCGCGGCTGGTCGGCGCGCTCGCGGGCGAGCTGGGATTCCGCACCGACATGCCCTGGGGCGGACTGCCGCAGCGCGCCAGGAAGGCGCTGCTGCACGGCCACAAGACGCAGATCGAGGTGCGCTACCGCAACCGCTACGGCCGCGAGCGCTCGTACACCACGGCCTTCGAGGGCGCGGTGCCGTTCGTTAAGCGGCGGCACTCCGAGGCGGAGACCGACTCCAGCCGGGAGCGCTTCGAGGGCTATATGCGCGAGGTACCCTGCCCGACCTGTGCGGGGACCAGGCTCAAGCCGGTCGTCCTCGCGGTCACCATGATGGGCAAGTCCATCGCGGACATCGCCGCGCTGTCGATCAGTGACTGCGCCGACTTCCTGGGCGCCATGAAGCTGGACGCCCGCGACAAGAAGATCGCCGAGCGGGTGCTCAAGGAGGTCAACGAACGGCTGAAGTTCCTGGTCGACGTCGGCCTCGACTACCTGTCGCTGAACCGCGCCTCGGGCACGCTGTCCGGCGGCGAGGCGCAGCGCATCCGGCTCGCGACCCAGATCGGCTCCGGCCTGGTCGGCGTGCTGTACGTGCTGGACGAGCCGTCGATCGGTCTGCACCAGCGCGACAACCACCGGCTGATCGAGACCCTGGTCCGGCTGCGCGACCTCGGCAACACCCTCATCGTCGTCGAGCACGACGAGGACACCATCAAGGCCGCGGACTGGGTGGTCGACATCGGCCCGGGCGCGGGCGAGCACGGCGGCGAGGTGGTGCACAGCGGCTCGATGAAGGAACTGCTCGCCAACGAGGCGTCGCTGACCGGCCAGTACCTGGCCCGCAAGCGGGTCATCCCGACCCCGGACGTGCGCCGCCCGGTGGACCGCTCGCGTCAGCTGACCGTGCACGGCGCGCGGGAGAACAACCTCCAGGACATCGATGTGTCCTTCCCGCTCGGCGTGTTCTCGGCCGTCACCGGCGTCTCCGGTTCGGGCAAGTCCACGCTGGTCAACGACATCCTCTACACCCACCTGGCGCGCGAGCTGAACGGCGCGCGCTCGGTGCCCGGCCGGCACACCCGGGTGGAGGGCGATGACCTGGTCGACAAGGTCGTGCATGTCGACCAGTCGCCCATCGGCCGCACGCCCCGCTCCAACCCGGCGACGTACACCGGAGTCTTCGACCATGTCCGCAGGCTGTTCGCGGAGACGATGGAGGCGAAGGTCCGCGGCTATCTGCCCGGCCGCTTCTCGTTCAACGTCAAGGGCGGGCGCTGCGAGAACTGCTCCGGCGACGGCACGATCAAGATCGAGATGAACTTCCTGCCGGACGTGTACGTCCCGTGCGAGGTCTGCCACGGTGCGCGGTACAACCGGGAGACGTTGGAGGTGCACTTCAAGGGCAAGTCCATCGCCGAGGTGCTGGACATGCCCATTGAGGAGGGGCTCGCCTTCTTCGAGGCGGTCCCGACGATCTCCCGGCATCTGCGTACGCTCAGCGAGGTCGGCCTCGGGTACGTACGCCTGGGGCAGTCCGCGCCGACCCTCTCGGGCGGTGAGGCGCAGCGCGTCAAGCTCGCCAGCGAGCTGCAGAAGCGTTCCACCGGGCGCACGGTCTACGTCCTGGACGAGCCGACCACCGGCCTGCACTTCGATGACATCAGCAAGCTCATCAATGTGCTGTCCGGGCTGGTCGACAAGGGCAACACGGTGATCGTGATCGAGCACAACCTCGATGTGATCAAGACCGCCGACTGGGTCGTGGACATGGGCCCCGAGGGCGGCAACGGCGGCGGCTGGGTCGTCGCCGAGGGCACGCCCGAAGAGGTGGCCGCGGTGCCCGGGAGCCACACCGGCAAGTTCCTCCGCGAACTGCTGGGGGAGCGCGTCAGCGACGCGGCCCCGGTGCGCAAGCGGGCGGCGGGGGCCAAGAAGGCCGCCGCGCAGAAGGCGCCGGCGAAGTCGGCCGCTCCGGCCAAGAAGGCGGTCGCCAAGACGGCGGCGAAGAAGGCGGCGGTCTCGCGCCGTTCCTGATTCGGGCCGGTTCTGAGTCGGGGCGGCTCTGAACCGGGTCCGTTCCGAGCCGGGGCGGCTCTGGGCGGGTTCGTTCCCGAGCCGGGTCGCTCCTGACTCGGGCCGTCCTGACTCGGGCCGTTCCTGAGCCACGTCGGGCAGGGCGAGAGCAGTCGGAGAGGCGGGGTCCGCGCACGCTGCGGGCTCCCGGGCCGGGGCGGAATGTTCTGTGCCGGTAGGCTCGGAGCACCGTACCGGCGTGTGACCAGCGCGTCCTTCAGCAGGGAGTTCCCATGCCGGCTCAGCCCGCCACCCGCCGGACCGTGCTGCGGGGCACCGCGCTCGCCGGAGTCGCCGGCCTCGGAGCGGCGGCCTGCTCGGGCGGCTCGGGCGAGAAGAAGTCCGCGCTGCCGACGGGGCCAGTGGAGCTCGGCGCGGCGGACGCGGTGCCGGTCGGCGGCGCGAAGCTCTACCGCGAGGACAAGCTCGTTGTCTCGCAGCCCGCCAAGGGCGAGTTCAAGGCGTTCAGCGCGGTGTGCACGCACGCGGGCTGCGTCGTCGACACCGTCAGGGGCACCGAGGTGAGCTGCCCCTGCCACCACAGCCGCTTCGACACCACGACCGGCAAGGTGCTGCACGGCCCCGCCACCGACCCGTTGCCCGCCGTCCCGGTCAAGACCGCCGGCGGCAAGCTGGTCGCCGGCCCCGACGCGTGACCTGACGCCTGAGCGGGGGAACCGGGGGAGCGCGCGGCCGGCCGCTCCACCGGCGGCGTCCGGCCGTCGCCGGGTGAGCGCGTGCGGCGGAAGCTCCAGTACGTCCTCCAACGCGCGCACCGCGCGCAGCGACTCGGCCCGCTGGGGCCGCCGCGCCCCCTGCTGCCAGCAACTGAGGCTGGTCCCCCCGACCTTGACGCCGCGCTGCGCCAACCGGTGCTGCACCCGGTGCAGGGCGAGGCCGCGCACCGTCAGCGCGGTCCGCCGCGCCAGATGGAACGGGCCGCTGCGCAGTGCCCGCGCCAACTCCGCCTCGGTGCTCTCCCGCATCGCCATGCTTCATGCACCACGTGCACCACGAATATCCCCCGCACCACAGGTGCCCCCTGCACCACGCCAAACCCGAACCGAAGCCGGCCGCCGCAGACGGCTCACCCTCACCGCGCTCGCCGCCGCCGCACTGCTCTGCGCTACCCGGCCGTGCAGACGGAGATCAATGCCGGCCGGCCGATCGAGACCCGCATCCAGTGGAGCTCCGGCGGCGGCCACATGCACGTCGTGTACGGCTTCGACACGGCGAACACCTGGGTTTACTGGGGTGACCCATGGGCGTCCAACACCCGCTACAACTGGGGTAACTACGACTACTACGTGAACGGCGACTCGTTCTCCTGGACCCATTCGCTCTACCGGATCGGGGCTTGAGGTCATGACGACACCCAGGGCCGCTGCCCGCGCGGCCGTCACCGCCATGCTCGCCGCCGCTCTGCTGGGCGGCGCCGGGCAGGCGTACGCCGGGCAGGCCCCGACCGTCACGAAGTCCCCCGCCGCCACGAAGCCGCCGACCACCCCGAAGTCCCCGACCACCCCGAAGTACCCGGCCGCGTCGAGCCTGGCAGCCGCCCGCGAGGCCGCCGCGGCCCCCGCCGCCCGTGAGACCCTCTCGCGCTTCTTCGCCCGCGACGGCGCGGTCACCCGGGCCGCCGCCGCTCCCCGGATCGAGGGCGCGACCGTCCCGGTCTACGTCCTGTCACCGGCCTTCGTGGCCGGAGCGCCTACCGAGTCGTCCGCCGTCCCCGTCGCCGAGCTGGAGTTCTTCGCGAGCGAGGCCGTCGCCTCGGACGGACAGCGGGCGTCGGTGTGGACGGTCCGCACGGACGGCGCGTGGAAGGTGGTGAACATCGCCACCGGGGACGACGCGACGCGCTACGCGGCGCGGGGCGCGAGCGCCGCCGGTGGCAAGGGCGGAACGGTTTTCCAGGAGCCGCAGATCAACGCCTGGTACGTCCAGCGCGGCGAGCGCGTGCTGCCGCTCGACGCCGACGCGAAGCGGGCCGTCGGCGTGGAAGGCGGCACCCTCGACGCCTTCCGCGCCCGCGTCCACAAGGCGTACGGCGACAAGCTCCCCGGCTCCGCGTACGACAGGAAGAGGGAGGCGGGCGGCTACGGGTCCGGGCCGGCGGCCGGAGTCGGCACCTCGAAGTCAGCAGAACCCGCAGAATCCGCGGCGGCCCCGAGGTCTCCCGGGTCTTCGCGACCCGTGCGCTCCCCGGAGCAGGCCTCCGCGACCCCCGAGGGGCTGAGCGGTGACAGCGGCCTGCTGACCGTCGCCTCCACCGCTGCCGGTGCGGCGGCGCTCGTCGCCCTCACGCTGTCCGGCATGGTGGCGATACGCAGGCGGCGGGGCGACGGCCGTGACTGATGGTTTCTTCGGGTAGCCGTCGCTGCCCCACGGCTTCCCCGCACCGGCCCCGGCGCGATCGATTCGCGCCGGGGCGGTACGTCCGGGCATCGGGAACCGGGAGCGGCGACTTTACGAACAGGGTCGGCGCGGCAGCGGAAGTGTCACCCCCCACAAGTAGGGTGAGGGCATGGCAGACCCCAGCAGTTACCGACCCAAGCCGGGACAGATCCCCGACACTCCGGGGGTCTACAAATTCCGTGACGAGCACCGCAGAGTGATCTACGTCGGGAAGGCGAAAAGCCTGCGCCCGCGGCTGTCCTCGTACTTCCAGGACCTGGCGAACCTGCACCCGCGCACCCGCACCATGGTCACCACGGCCGCCTCCGTCGAGTGGACCGTGGTCTCCACCGAGGTCGAGGCGCTCCAGCTGGAATACTCCTGGATCAAGGAGTTCGACCCGCGCTTCAACGTCAAATACCGCGACGACAAGAGCTACCCGTCGCTGGCCGTGACCCTCAACGAGAAGTACCCCAGGGTCCAGGTCATGCGCGGCCCCAAGAAGAAGGGCGTGCGCTACTTCGGTCCGTACGGTCACGCGTGGGCGATCCGCGAGACCGTCGACCTGATGCTGCGCGTCTTCCCCGTGCGGACCTGCTCGGCCGGGGTGTTCAAGCGCTCCGAGCAGATCGGCCGCCCCTGCCTGCTCGGCTACATCGGCAAGTGCTCCGCGCCCTGCGTCGGCCGGGTCACCCCCGAGGAGCACCGCGAACTCGCCGAGGAATTCTGCGACTTCATGGCCGGCCGCACGGGCACGTACCTGCGCCGCCTGGAAGAGCGGATGCGGGACGCGGCCGAGGCGATGGAGTACGAGAAAGCGGGCCGGATCCGCGATGACATCGGCGCGCTCAAGCGCGCCATGGAGAAGAACGCGGTCGTCTTCAACGACGACACCGACGCCGACCTGATCGCGGTCGCCGAGGACGAGTTGGAGGCCGCCGTCCAGATCTTCCACGTCCGGTCCGGCCGCGTCCGGGGCCAGCGCGGCTGGGTCACCGACAAGGTGGAAGCCGTCGACACCGCCGGGCTGGTGGAGCACGCTCTGCAGCAGTTGTACGGCGAGGAGAAGGGCGACGCCGTGCCGAAGGAAGTGCTCGTCCCGGCGCTCCCGGACCCGGTGGAGCCGATCGGCCAGTGGCTCAGCGAGCGGCGCGGCTCCCAGGTCAGCCTGCGCATCCCGCAGCGCGGCGACAAGAAGGACCTGATGGCGACCGTGCAGCGGAACGCCCAGCAGGCGCTCGTGCTGCACAAGACCAAGCGCGCGTCCGATCTGACGACCCGCTCCCGCGCCCTGGAGGAGATCGCCGAGGCGCTCGGGCTGGACTCGGTGCCGCTGCGCATCGAGTGCTTCGACATCTCGCACCTGCAGGGCGACGACGTGGTGGCCTCCATGGTCGTCTTCGAGGACGGCCTCGCCCGCAAGAGCGAGTACCGCCGCTTCGCGATCAAGACCTTCGAGGGCCAGGACGACGTCCGGTCGATGCACGAGGTCATCAGCCGTCGCTTCCGCCGCTACCTCCAGGCGAAGGAGCGCACGGGGGAGTGGCTGGTGGAGTACGAGGACGGGGCGGACCCGGGCGCGGTGGCTGCGGGAGAGGCGGACGCGGGAATGGCGGACGCGGGCCCGGCAGCCGGCGGCCCGGTCGCGGCACCCGAAGCCCTCGCCGCTCCGGCCCCCGACGATCCGGCCGTCGGCCGGGACGAGGACGGCCGGCCGCGCCGCTTCGCCTACCCGCCCCAGCTCGTGGTCGTCGACGGCGGCCAGCCGCAGGTCGCCGCCGCCAAGCGGGCGCTCGACGAACTCGGCATAGACGACGTCGTCGTCTGCGGCCTCGCCAAGCGCCTCGAAGAGGTCTGGCTGCCGGGCGACGACGACCCGGTCGTGCTGCCCCGCAGCAGCGAGGGGCTCTACCTGCTGCAACGGGTGCGCGACGAGGCGCACCGCTTCGCCATCAGCTACCAGCGCACCAAACGCGCCAAATCCATGAAGGCCGGGCCGCTCGACGCGGTCCCCGGCCTCGGCGAGACCCGCCGGCTGGCCCTCGTCAAGCACTTCGGCTCGGTCAAGCGGCTGCGCGCCGCGACCGTCGAGCAGATCTGCGAGGTGCCGGGCATAGGCCGCAAGACCGCCGAGACAGTCGTGGCGGCGCTCGCGCGGGCGACACCCGGCGGCCCCGCGGTGAACACCGCCACAGGAGAGATCATTGAGGAGCCCGCTCCACGGAGCGGGAGCGAGGGCGACGTACCCGCGCCGGCCTCGGCAACGGAACGGGGGCACGGAAGATGAACGAGATCCACAGAGACAGCGGCCGAAAAGCCGAATCCACCGCCGGCATCGACGGCGCCGACGCCGGCGACGGCACGGACGCCACCGTTGGCACCGCCGGCATCAGCGACGCCACCAGCGCTGACACCGACGCCACCAGCGACAACACCGACGCGAACACCGACGCGAACACCGACGCCGACACCAACGACAGCGACAAGGACGGAGACCAGGTGACTACGGGCGCGACGCCGGAGGCCGGTGAGCCTGCCGCCATCCCGGAGCTGGTGATCATCTCCGGTATGTCGGGGGCGGGCCGCAGCACCGCCGCCAAGTGCCTGGAGGACCTCGGCTGGTTCGTGGTCGACAACCTGCCGCCCGCGCTGATCCCCACCATGGTGGACCTCGGCGCGCGCTCGCAGGGAAACGTGGCCCGGATCGCCGTTGTCGTCGACGTGCGCGGCCGTCGCTTCTTCGACAATTTGCGCGAATCACTCGCCGATCTGGACGCCAAGCACGTGAAGCGCCGGGTGATCTTCCTGGAGGCGTCCGACGACGCCCTGGTCCGCCGCTTCGAGTCGGTCCGCCGCCCGCACCCGCTGCAGGGCTCCGGCCGCATCGTCGACGGCATCGCGGCCGAGCGCGACCTGCTGCGCGAGCTGCGCGGCGACGCCGACCTGGTCATCGACACCTCCAGCCTCAACGTCCACGAGCTGCGCGCCAAGATGGACGCCCAGTTCGCCGGCGAGGAGGAGCCGGAGCTGCGCGCCACCGTCATGTCCTTCGGCTACAAGTACGGCCTGCCGGTCGACGCCGACCTGGTGGTCGACTGCCGCTTCCTGCCCAACCCGCACTGGGTCCCCGAGCTGCGCCCCTTCACCGGCCTCAACGAAGAGGTGTCCAACTACGTCTTCAACCAGCCCGGCGCCAAGGAGTTCCTGGACCGCTACGCCGAGCTGCTGGAGATCATCGCCACCGGCTACCGCCGTGAGGGCAAGCGCTATGTGACCATCGCCGTCGGCTGCACCGGCGGCAAGCACCGCAGCGTCGCGATGTCGGCGAAGCTCGCGGACCGCCTCGCCACCGAAGGCGTCGAGACCGTCCTCGTCCACCGGGACATGGGGCGCGAGTGACAACGCGGACCCGCAGGCTGCGCAGCGTCCGACGGCTCGTCGGAGCCCGTACCGGGGCGCAGCCCAAGGTCGTCGCGCTCGGCGGCGGACACGGGCTGTCCGCCTCGCTGGCCGCGCTGCGCCGGATCACCGGCGACCTGACCGCCGTCGTCACGGTCGCGGACGACGGCGGCTCCAGCGGCCGGCTCCGCGATGAGCTGGGGGTGCTGCCGCCCGGCGATCTGCGCATGGCGCTCGCGGCGCTGTGCGGCGACGACGAGTGGGGCCAGACCTGGTCCCAGGTGATCCAGCACCGCTTCCAGAGCGGGGGCGACCTGCACGGACACGCGGTCGGCAATCTGCTGATCGTGGCTCTCTGGGAGCAGCTGGGCGACCCCGTCGCGGCCCTGGAGTGGGTCGGGCGGCTGCTGGGGGCGCACGGCAGGGTTCTGCCCATGTCGGCGGTGCCGCTGGAGCTCCAGGCGCTCGTCAAGGGCCATGACCCGACACGCCCGGACGAGATCTCGACCGTTCGGGGCCAGGCCACCGTCGCGCTGACCCGCGGCGAGGTCCAGTCGGTGCATGTGGTTCCGCACGATCCGCCCGCCGTTCCGGAGGCCGTCGCGGCGGTGCTCGACGCGGACTGGGTGGTGCTGGGGCCCGGTTCCTGGTTCTCCTCGGTCATTCCGCACCTGCTGGTCCCTGAGCTGCTCGACGCGCTGATGGAGACGAAGGCCCGCAGGGTGCTCTCGTTGAACCTCGTGCCGCAGCCCGGGGAGACCGATGGCTTCTCTCCGCAGCGTCATTTGGAGGTTTTGGCCCGACACGCCCCTAAACTCGCCTTGGACGTGGTGCTGGCCGACGAGGCCGCCGTGCCCGACCGGGAAAGCCTCCGTGAAGCCGCCCAGCGGCTGGGGGGCACGGTCGCGCTGGCGCCGGTCGCAGCGCCCGATGGCCTTCCGAAGCATGATCCGGAGCTGTTGGCAGCCGCGTACGACCGTATTTTCCGGATGCATGGAAGGATCGGCCCATGGCGATGACGGCAGCGGTGAAGGACGAAATCTCCCGGCTTCCCGTCACCAGGACCTGTTGCCGCAAGTCGGAGGTCTCCTCGATCCTCCGCTTCGCGGGCGGTCTGCACTTGGTCAGCGGCCGGATCGTGATCGAGGCGGAGCTGGACACCGGGATCTCGGCCAGGCGGCTGCGCAAGGGCATCCTGGAGATTTTCGGCCACAATTCCGATCTGGTGGTGATGGCTCCCGGCGGACTGCGCAGGGGCAGCCGCTATGTCGTGCGCGTGGTGGCGGGCGGTGACCAGCTGGCCCGGCAGACCGGTCTGGTGGACGGCCGCGGCAGGCCGATCCGCGGGCTGCCGCCGCAGGTCGTCTCGGGCGCGACGTGTGACGCGGAGGCGGCCTGGCGCGGCGCTTTCCTGGCGCACGGCTCGCTCACCGAGCCCGGCCGCTCGTCCTCCCTGGAGGTCACCTGCCCCGGCCCGGAGGCGGCGCTCGCCCTGGTCGGCGCGGCGCGCCGGCTCGGCATCCCGGCCAAGGCCCGCGAGGTGCGCGGGGTGGACCGGGTGGTCGTACGGGACGGCGATGCCATCGGCGCGCTGCTGACCCGGCTCGGCGCGCATGAGGCGGTGCTCGCCTGGGAGGAGCGGCGGATGCGCCGCGAGGTGCGGGCCACCGCGAACCGGCTGGCGAACTTCGACGACGCGAATCTGCGCCGCTCGGCGCGCGCGGCCGTCGCCGCGGGGGCGCGGGTGCAGCGTGCGCTGGAGATCCTCGGCGAGGAGGTGCCCGAGCACCTCGCCGCGGCCGGCCGGCTGCGCATGGACCACAAGCAGGCGTCGCTGGAGGAGTTGGGCGCGCTCGCGGACCCGCCGTTGACCAAGGACGCCGTCGCGGGCCGGATCCGCCGGCTGCTCGCCATGGCGGACAAGAAGGCCCAGGACATGGGCCTGCCCGGTACGGAGTCGACGCTGACCGAGGAAATGGTGGGCTGACCGCCCCTGTCACGCCCCGGCCGCCCCACGGCAGTCCCCCCGCGGCAGGTCCCCCCGGCGGCCCCGCCGGAGAGCCCTCCCGGACACCTCCCGCCCCCGATGCCCGAAATGGGCGCCGGGGGCGAGGTATGCGCAAACCTCAGGTGCTATTGACATGATCATGCGGGATCGTGAGCCTGTCGTCTGTGTGCACTGATGTGGCAGGCACCGGCAAGGGGGGCTCATGAGACGCAAGGCGAGATCGATCCTCGCAGCGGCTTCACTGCTGATCGGAGGAATGGCGGCGGCACCCGTCGCCCAGGCTCAGAATCAGGCTCAGAACCAGGTACAGGACCAGCCGTCGGCCGAGCGCGGCGGCGCCGCCGGAGACACGGTGTCCACCTGGACCGCCGAGGTCACCAGGGCGCAGATCCCGCTGCTGCTCGCGGCCGGCGCGGACGGCCATGAACTGGGCGAGCGGGCGCCGGCCAAGGGCACCGCCGAGGTCGAGCTGTACCTCACCGGGAAACAGGCCGCGGGGCTGCGCGGTCAGGGCGTCCAGCTGACGAAGAAGACCCTCTCCGAGAAGGCGCGGAACCGCGTCGAGGCCGCGGGCGACGGCGTCTACCGCCCGTACGGCGCCCAGGGCGGTCTGATGAAGGAGATCATCGACACCAACCGGGCGCACCCGGGGCTCACCAAGGTCGTCAACATCGGCAAGACGGTCCAGGGCAAGGACATCCTCGCGCTCAAGATCAGCAAGGGCGCCGCCAAGACCGCCGACGGCAAGAAGCCCGCGGTGCTCTACATGTCCAACCAGCACGCCCGGGAGTGGATCACCCCGGAGATGACCCGCCGGCTGATGCATTACTACATCGGCAACTACGGCAAGAACGACCGGGTCACCAAGATCGTGGACCGCACCGAGCTGTGGTTCGTGCTCTCCGCCAACCCGGACGGCTACGACTACACCTTCGGCCCCGGCCACCGGCAGTGGCGCAAGAACCTCCGCGACAACAACGGCGACGGCGCGATCACCCCCGGCGACGGTGTCGACCTGAACCGCAACTTCGCCTACAAGTGGGGCTACGACAACGAGGGCTCCTCGCCCCAGCCGGGCAGCGAGACGTACCGCGGCCAGGGCCCGATGTCCGAGCCCGAGACCAAGGCCATCGACGCCTTCCAGAAGCGCGTCGGCTTCGAGTACGGCATCAACTACCACTCCGCCGCCGAACTGCTGCTCTACGGCGTCGGCTGGCAGGTCGCGACCGACACGCCCGACGACGTCCTCTACAAGTCGCTCGCCGGCACCCCGGAGAACTCCGCGATCCCCGGCTACCACCCGCAGGTCTCCTCGGAGCTGTACACGACCAACGGCGAGGCCGACGGGCACGCGGCCAACGTCAACGGGATGATGATGTTCACCCCGGAGATGTCCACCTGCGCCACCGCCTCCCGCATCGACCCGAACGACCCCTGGAACGCGGCCGACTGCGCGTCGGTCTTCACCTTCCCGGACGACGAGAAGCTGATCCAGCAGGAGTTCGCCAAGAACATCCCCTTCGCGCTCTCCGTCGCCGAGACCGCCCAGCACCCCGACCAGCCCTCCTCCTCGGTGGGCATCGACGCGCCGGACTTCACCCCCGCCGCCTTCACCGCCTCCTACGCCCGCGGCGCCGACCAGGAAGTGGCCGTCACCGCCCGTAAGAGCGTGCGCGACAAGCGGCTCAACTACCGGATCGACGGCGGCCGTACGCACACCGAGCGGCTCGCGGCCTGGAAGGGCGGCGAGACCTACGGCGGCGACGACAACCTGCGTTTCGACCAGTACCGGGCCGAGGTCGAGGACGCGGAGGTCGGCGACAAGGTCGATGTCTGGTTCACCGGCCGCACCCGCGGCGGCAAGCGGACCGCGAGCGACCCCTTCCGCTACACCGTCGCCGAACGCCCCCGCGCCGACACCCTGGTGATCGCCGAGGAAGGCGGAACCGGCGCGGCCCAGCAGCTGCCCGCGTACACCCGGGCGCTCGCCGACAACCACCGCGAGGCGGCCGTCTGGGACGTCGGCGTCAAGGGCGCGCCCAGCGCGCTCGGCGTGCTGAGCCACTTCAAGACCGTGCTCTGGTACTCCGGCGCGAACAAGCCGGGCGGGGCGACCCTGCTGGCCGTACGCGACTTCCTCAACGAGGGCGGCAAGCTGATCACCACCGGCGAGCAGGCGGGCGGCAGCTCGCGGGTCGGCCCCGCCGACACCGACGACTTCAGCCAGTACTACCTGGGCGCCGACGGCCGGATCTCGCTCAAAGCGCCGCCGGAGTTCGGCGGCGCGGGCAAGCTCGCCGGCGCGAAGGCGGACCTCGCCGGCGCGGCGGGGAACCCGCTCGACGCGGCGGGCGCGTACACCGTCACCTCCGACTCGCTGCCCCCTGCGCAGTTCCCGCAGTTCCGCAGTTCCGCGGCGGGCGAGTACCCCGGGGTGCGCACCCCGTTCCAGCCCTACGAGGGCGACTGGTTCGCCGCGGCCGTGCACCGGGACAACTCCTGGATGCGGCTGGCCAGGACCGTCGATCTGAGCGGCACGGGCGCGGACGCGAAGCCGAGCCTGGACTTCATGCTCAGCTACGACACCGAGGGCGACTACGACAACGTGATCGTCGAGGCGCACACGGTGGGCCAGGACGACTGGACCACGCTGCCGGACGCCAAGGGCGGTACGACCAGCGAGGTCCCCGCCGAGTGCGCCGCGGGCTTCTACGTCAACGCGCACCCCTTCCTGGCCCGCTATCTGACCGTCGGTGACGACGACTGCCTGGCGACGGGCAGCTCTGGCGGCTGGAACCGCTTCACCGGCTCCTCCGACGGCTGGCGGCCTGTCTCCTTCGACCTCAGCGGCTACGCGGGCAAGAAGGTCGAGCTGTCCGTCTCGTACGTCAGCGACCCGGGCACCGGCGGCCGGGGCGTCTTCGTCGACAACACCAGGCTCGTGACCGGCGGTACCGGCCAGGGCGCCGAGGGTTTCGAGACCTCGCTCGGCCCCTGGACCGTGCCGGGACCGCCGGCCGGGAGCCCGGCGAACACCGTGGACTGGGCCCGCTCCAAGGAGCTGTTCCGCTCCTCGGCGGCCGTGACCACGCGGGACACCGTGCTGCTGGGCTTCGGCCTGGAGCATGTGCGGACCGCCCGTGAGCGGGCCGCGCTGCTGGGCGCCGCGCTGCGAGCGGTGCGCGACTGAGCGGACCGCGGCCCTGATGGGCGCGCCCGCACCGCGATAATCCGGTGTCAACACCGGGTGGCCCGCGTCCCCCCGACGGGTGGGCGCGGGCCGTCCCCGTGGATGTCACGTGCGTCTCGCGTTGGGGGTAGGGTCGGCAGTGGTCGGGGACATCCCATACAGCTCGCCGGTGTCCAAACCGGCACACCAACGAGGAGATCGGTTCGTGACGATCCGCGTAGGCATCAACGGCTTCGGCCGCATCGGGCGCAACTTTTTCCGGGCCGCCCTGGAACAGGGCGCGGACATCGAGATCGTCGGTGTCAATGACCTGACCGACAATGCGACCCTGGTGCACCTGCTCAAGTACGACACCATTCTGGGTCGCCTCAAGGCAGAGGTCAGCCACACCGACGACACCATTACGGTCGACGGCAAGACATTCAAGACGATGGCAGAGCGCGACCCGGCGAAGCTCCCCTGGGGCGAGCTCGGCGCGGACGTCGTCATCGAGTCCACCGGCATCTTCACCAAGCGTGACGACGCGGCCAAGCACATCGCGGCCGGCGCCAAGAAGGTCCTCATCTCGGCTCCGGCCAAGAACGAGGACATCACCATCGTGATGGGCGTCAACCAGGACAAGTACGACGCCGCCAAGCACGACGTGATCTCCAACGCCTCCTGCACCACGAACTGTGTGGCGCCGATGGCGAAGGTGCTGCTGGAGAACTTCGGCATCGTCAAGGGCATGATGACGACGGTGCACGCGTACACCAACGACCAGCGCATCCTGGACTTTCCGCACTCCGACCTGCGTCGGGCCCGCGCGGCCGCGGAGAACATCATTCCGACCACCACCGGTGCCGCCAAGGCCACCGCGCTGGTCATCCCGGAGCTCAAGGGCAAGCTGGACGGCATCGCGATGCGCGTCCCGGTCCCCACCGGCTCCGTGACCGACCTGGTGATCGAGCTGGAGCGCGAGGTCACCGTGGACGAGGTGAACGCCGCGTTCCAGAAGGCCGCCGAGGGCCAGCTCAAGGGCATCCTCGACTACACCGAGGACGCGATCGTCTCCTCGGACATCGTCAACTGGCCGGCCTCCTGCACCTTCGACTCCTCCCTGACGATGGTTCAGGGCAAGAGCGTGAAGGTCATCGGCTGGTACGACAACGAGTGGGGTTACTCCAACCGCCTCGTGGACCTGGCCGTCTTCGTCGGCGGCCAGCTCTGATCGCTGCCGCAGCAGGCACCGAGATGTGAATCGGACAGGGCTCGTACGACGCGATGGCGCGTCGTCCGAGCCCTGTCTCATGCAGGCTGACACGCAGACTCAAGGAGTCCACCGAGCATGAAGACGATCGACGACCTCGACGTCGCCGGCAAGCGGGTCTTCGTCCGCGCCGACCTCAATGTGCCGCTCGACGGCGGCACCATCACCGACGACGGCCGCATCCGCGCCGTCCTGCCGACCATCACCAAGCTCGCCGCCGCCGGCGCCAAGGTGATCGTCGCCTCCCACCTGGGCCGCCCCAAGGGCGCGCCGGACCCGCGGTTCTCCCTCGCCCCCATCGCGAAGCGGCTCGGCGAACTGCTCAAGACGGGCGTCGCGTTCGCTGCCGACACCGTCGGCGAGAGCGCCCGGCAGACCGTCGCGGGCCTCGCGGACGGCCAGGTCGCGCTGCTGGAGAACCTCCGCTTCAACGCGGGCGAGACGGCCAAGGACGACGCCGAGCGCGGCGCCTTCGCCGATGAGCTCGCGGCCCTCGCGGACGTGTACGTCGGCGACGGCTTCGGGGCCGTGCACCGCAAGCACGCCTCCGTCTTCGACCTTCCCGCCCGGCTGCCGCACGCGGCCGGCGGGCTGATCGCCACCGAGGTGGCGGTCCTCAAGAAGCTCACCGAGCAGGTCGAGCGGCCCTACGTCGTCGTCCTCGGCGGCTCCAAGGTCTCCGACAAGCTCGGCGTGATCGACCACCTGCTGGACAAGGCCGACCGCATCCTGATCGGCGGCGGCATGGCGTTCACCTTCCTCAAGGCCCAGGGCCACGAGGTCGGCGCCTCGCTGCTCCAGGAGGACCAGATCCCGGCGGTCCAGGACTACCTCAAGCGGGGCGAGGAGCGCGGCGTGGAGTTCGTCCTCCCCGTCGACGTGCTGGTCTCCACCGGGTTCCCGGACCTCAAGACCAAGGCGCCCAGCAACCCGACCACGGTCGCCGCGGACGCCATCGGGGCCGACCAGCTCGGTCTGGACAGCGGCCCGCGGACCCGCGAGCTCTACGCCTCGAAGCTCGCCGACGCGGCTACCGTCTTCTGGAACGGCCCGATGGGCGTCTTCGAGCACCCCGACTACGCCGAGGGCACCCGCGCGATCGCGCAGGCGCTGCTCGACAGCCCGGCGTTCACCGTCGTGGGCGGTGGTGACTCGGCCGCGGCCGTGCGCATCCTGGGCTTCGACGAGAACGCGTTCGGCCACATTTCGACCGGTGGTGGCGCCAGCCTCGAATACCTCGAGGGCAAGACGCTCCCCGGCCTCGCCGCACTGGAGGACTGACCTACCTATGAGCAACCGCATTCCGCTGATGGCGGGCAACTGGAAGATGAACCTCAACCACCTTGAGGCCATCGCACACGTCCAGAAGCTGTCCTTCGCACTCGCCGACAAGGACTACGACGCGGTCGAGGTCGCCGTCCTGCCGCCGTTCACCGATCTGCGCTCGGTGCAGACGCTGGTCGACGGCGACAAGCTCAAGATCAAGTACGGTGCCCAGGACCTCTCCGCGCACGATTCCGGTGCGTACACGGGTGAGATCTCCGGCTCGATGCTGGCCAAGTTCCAGTGCACCTTCGTGGCGATCGGCCACTCCGAGCGCCGCCAGTACCACGGCGAGGACGAGGAGCTCGTCAACGCCAAGGTGAAGGCCGCCTACCGCAATGGGCTGACCCCGATCCTGTGCGTCGGCGAGGGCTTGAGCGTCCGCAAGGCCGGAAACCAGGTCTCGCACACCCTCGCGCAGCTCGACGGCGCGCTGAAGGACATCCCGGCCGAGCAGGCCGAGACGATCGTCGTCGCCTACGAGCCGGTGTGGGCCATCGGCACCGGCGAGGTCGCGACCCCCGCGGACGCGCAGGAGGTCTGCGGCGCGATCCGCCGCAGGCTCGCCGAGCTGTACACCGCTGAGCTGGCCGAAAAGGTCCGCATCCAGTACGGCGGTTCGGTCAAGTCCGGCAATGTCGCCGCCATCATGGCGCAGCCGGATGTGGACGGCGCGCTGATCGGTGGCGCCGCTCTGGACGTCGACGAGTTCGTCAAGATCGTCCGGTTCCGCGACCAGTAGGTATACCGACGGGCCCGGCCCGTCGTACCCTGTCGGGGGTCGGTACGTGTCCTGAGGGCACTGTCCGGCCCCCGACGCCCTTTTATTAGTCCGAGAGAGTTGGTCCAGCCGTGATCATGGGGTTCTCCATCGCCCTCATCGTCTTCAGCCTGCTGCTGATGCTGCTGGTGCTGATGCACAAGGGGAAGGGCGGCGGCCTTTCCGACATGTTCGGCGGCGGCATGCAGTCGTCCGTCGGCGGCTCCTCGGTCGCCGAGCGCAACTTGGACCGGCTCACCGTCGTGGTCGGTCTGCTGTGGTTCGCCTGCATTGTCGCTGTCGGGCTGCTGATGAAATTGGATAGCTGACACACCGTCGCAATCGCGGCCTATCATGGGCTGGCGTCCTCGCGTACGGGTGTAACTCCTGTCACTGGACGCGCGTTGGGCCTTACGTAGACTGGGGCGACCGCAGCGGAGCTGCTCGTTGATGCTTCGCGGCACCATCACGCAGGGAGTTACGACCGTGGCAAGTGGCAACGCGATCCGTGGAAGTCGGGTCGGAGCGGGGCCGATGGGAGAGGCGGAGCGCGGCGAGTCCGCACCGCGTCTCCGCATCTCCTTCTGGTGCTCGAATGGGCACGAGACGCAGCCGAGCTTCGCCAGCGACGCTCAGGTGCCCGATAGCTGGGACTGCCCGCGTTGCGGCTTCCCCGCCGGCCAGGACCGGGACAGTCCGCCTGCCCCGCCGCGTACCGAGCCCTATAAGACCCACCTCGCCTATGTGCGGGAGCGGCGCAGTGACGCTGACGGCGAGGCGATCCTCGCCGAGGCGCTCGCCAAGCTCCGCGGCGAGATCTGAGCTCGCGCACCACTGCTGTGCACGTCCGGCCCGGCCGGAGGGATGAGGTCCCTCCGGCCGGGCCGGACGCGTTCGGCGGCGGCGTCCGGGGCGTGGAATCCCCGCTCCGAGGCAGGAGTCCCCTTTCTGAGGCAGGGAAGCCCCTGTTCTGAGGTCCGGATTCCGCTGTTCTGAGGCCCGGATCGGGGAATCCGGCGTAGCGACCGCTGTCAGTGCCGGGCGCTACGGTCGCCACCATCGGGAGATCGAGGACGACGGGGTGGGCGATGGCGGGGGAACCGGCGGTGGATTCCGGCGCGGGGACGCGCGCGGAGACGTCTGACGGGGTGGTTGGCGGAGCGGTTCGCGAATCGGCCGACCTGGCGCGGGGCGGTGCGCCCTCCTGGCGCGGCGGGTTCGGCCGGCTGTGGTCGGCCGCGGTGGTCTCTCGTTTGGGTGACGCGTTGCGCGGCGCCGCGCTGCCGCTGCTCGCTTACGGGCTGACCGACTCACCGTTCCTCATCGCGCTGGTTACCGCGTGCGGATTTCTGCCGTGGCTGCTCTTCGGGCTTCTCGGCGGGGCCGTAGCGGACCGGGTGGACCAGCGCCGGGCCATGTGGGCGGTGGACGCGGCGCGCGGCGTGCTGATGGCGGCCTTCGCGCTGACCGTCGCGCTCGGACACGCCACCATCGGCCTGCTGTTGGCGCTCGCGTTCGCCCTGACGACTCTCCAGACGCTCTTCGACAACGCGGCCACCGCTCTGCTCCCGTCGGTGGTGCCCAGGGCGGCGCTGAGCAAGGCCAACGCCCGGCTGATGACCGGCCAGGAGATCGCGGGCCGCTTCGTCGGCGCGCCCCTGGTGCCGCTGCTGCTCGGCCTCGGCCTGGCGGTGCCGTTCGCCGTCGACGCGGCGAGCTACTTCCTCGCAGCCGCGCTGATCGCCTCGTTGCGGCCCCGGCGCGTTACGGCGGCCGACACCGCTGCTGGTGCGGCGGCCGGTGCCGTGACCGGTACGAGGGCCGGTGCGGCGAGCGAGGAGGCGACCGGTACGAGGGCCGGTGCGGCGAGCGAGGAGGCGACCGGGGCGGCGGCCGGTGCGGCGAGCGAGGAGGCGGACGGTACGGCGGCGACCGGGGCGGCGAGCGCGGAACCGGTCGAGCCGCCCGCCGCCGAGGGGCCGACGATGCGCCGCGATATCGCCGAGGGCATACGGGTGTTGCGGGGCGACCGGGTCCTGCGGGCGCTGTGCGTGTCCACCACGCTCTGCAACATCGGGGTCGGCGCCCTCATCGCGACCCTCGTCGTGCTGGTCAAGGGCTGGCTGGACGCGGGGAACCCCGGCTTCGTCGCCGCGACGACGGCGTACGGCATCGGCAGCGTCGCCGGGGGGCTGGTCGCGGGGTGGGTCGCCGACCGCTGCGGCCAGGCCCGCGCACTGCTGGCCTGCGGGGTCCTCCAGTTCGGCTGCCTGCTCACGCTGGGCGCGGTGCGCGAGCTGCCCGCCGCCGTGGCCGCGCTGCGCCCCTACACCGACCGCGAGCTGCGGTTCCACTTCGTGTCGAACGTCGACGGCGCGGACCTGCACGAGGCGCTGCGCGACCTCGACGCGGCCGAGACGCTGTTCGTCATCGCCTCGAAGA
>NZ_JAYMZR010000076.1:0-4228 GCF_035828615.1 Streptomyces sp. H27-D2
GGGGTCGCGTGAGCCGGGGGCGCGAGGACAGCGGGATCGGAGGGGCGTCGGACAGTACGTCACGGGGCGAGGAGCCCAGCGGGGAATCCACGGGGCGGACTGCGGGGGAGCCCGACAGCCGGTCCGCCGAGCGGGCCGCAGGCCGGTCCGGCGGGCAGGGCGGCGGCGCGCGAGCGGCAGATGAGCGCACCGCAGACGCGCACGATTCCGAGACGCACGCCCCCGACTCGCGGCCTGCCGACACACACGCTCCCAACACACAGCCCGCAGGGGCGCACACTCCCGACGCGTACGCCCCGGGCGCGCAGCAGCGGATCGCGCGCCAGCGGATCGCGCAACGGCGCACCGGACAGCAGCGCGGCGTACCCCGCACCGGCGCGTACCCGGAGGTCGCCCGCCCCACCGGCGCGCACCCGGATCCCGCCCCCCACGGCCCGACCGACCGCAGATCCCCGATGGTCGGCGCCGTATACGCCGCAGCCCTCCTGCTCACCGCTGGCGCCCTCGGCTGGACGCTCTGGCACGGGCTCGTCGACCCCGGTGTCGCGCTCGCTTTCGGCCTGCTCATCGCCGTCGGGGAGGCCGTCCGCTGGGGGCCCGGACCGGCCGCCGCCGCGGCGGTACCCGGCGGGGCGGGGATGGCGGGGGCCGCACTGCCCGATCCGCCCGGCGCCTCGCCCGGCGCCTCGCCCGGCGACCGTGAGGCCGCCCCGCTGGCCGCCGCCGGAGGGCTCGCCTACGCGCTGCTCGGCGAGATCGCCGGGGTCTCCACCCACCACGGCATCCTGCAGACCGTCACCGTGGTGGTCGCGGCCTCCCTGGTGGGCATGGTGCCGCACGTCGCGATGGGCCGCCCGCCCGCCCTCGACCGGGTCGCCTGCCGCGTCCTGATCGTCGGATTCGCCGCGACCTGCTTCCAGCCGCTCTACAACACCGGAAAGCTGCACGAATGGCTCGGCCGGGGCCCGTACTACGCCCTCTTCCTGCTGCTCCTGCTCGTGCTCACCGCACTTTGCGACGCGGTTCTCACCGCCGCCCTCGCCCGGTCCCGCACCGGCTGGCCGTACGGGCCGCTGCTCCGCGACAAGCTGCGCGAGCTGCCCGGCATCGGCTCGGCGATCTGCGCGACCGGCGCGGTGATGGCGCTGGCGGTGGCCGTGACGGGCCTCTGGGCGCTGCCGGTCTTCTGCCTGCCGCTGCTGCTCACCCAGTTCTCCTTCCGCCGCTACGCGGCCGTACGCACCACCTACCGGCAGACCATCGTCTCGCTCGCCCGCGCCACCGAGATCGCCGGCTACACCCGGCCGGGCCACGCCCGCCGGGTCGCGGGGCTCAGCCTCGCGGTGGGGCGTGAGCTGGGGCTCTCCGAGCCCGGACTGACCGTTCTGGAGTACGCGGCGCTGATGCACGACATCGGGCAGCTGTCCCTCCTGGACCCGGTGCCCGCGGGCGCCACCGAGTCGCTGCCCGCCGCCGAGCAGCGCCGCATCGCGCTGCTCGGCGGCGCGGTCGTCCGGCAGTCCGGGGTGCCCGCCGACGTAGCGCTGATCGTCGAGCGGCAGGCCGACCCGTACCGGGAGCAGCCGCTTCCCGCGCGGATCGTGCGCACGGTGAACGCTTACGACGACCTGGCGGCCGACGGCGGTCCGCTCGGCGGCCCGCTGCGGGCCCTGGAGCGGCTGCGGCTGGCGACGGCCAGGGATTACGAGCCGCGCGTCGTGGAAGCGTTGGCCAGGGTCCTGTCGCGGGGCGCCGGCCCCGCGCGGGCGGGCGGGCCCGGGTGACCGACGGGTAATGAGCGGCCCGGGATATGGGCATGGTTTGATGCGAAGGATGCGGAAGAAGCGGGGAATCGGGGGCGTACAGACGGCGAGGAGCTGTCGTGAGCCCCATATTCGGGGCTGAGATACGCGCCGATGTGTGGAAGGTTGTTGTCCAGGAGAACGACGCCGCGCGGGAGACACGCGGTGTGGTCATCCTGAAGTCGGCGAAAACGAATATCCCGGTGCTCACCGAGCAGGACACCTAGGAGAGCACCGGTCATGACGGCGACGGGAGCACCGGCCGGGAAATCGACATCCCGGCCGCCGACGGCTGACGTGCGGCGGGGGCCGCACGGCGACGGCGGACACATCGATCGCGGAGCAACCAGCAGGCGGGAATCGTGAGGATCTTCGGCAAGGTACGGCACCGGCCCTCCGCCTCATGGCGGCAGGCCACCGACCGTGCGTTCACACTCATCGGCGACGGACGGTACGAGGACGCGGGCGCGCTGCTCACGCGCGCCGCCGACCTGGAGCCGTGGCTGTCGGAGTCCTGGTTCAATCTGGCGCTGCTGCACAAGTTCCGGCACGACTGGGAGCAGGCGCGCGCCGCCGGGCTGCGCGCCGTCGCCCTGCTGGACCGCGAGAGCGGCGCCCCGGACTGGTGGAACGTCGGCATCGCCGCGACCGCCCTGCAGGACTGGCCGCTGGCCCGCCGCTCCTGGCAGGCGTACGGGCTCAAGGTGCGCGGCAACCAGGCGGCGACGGTCGCCTCGCCCGCCGAGCCCGTCGGCATGGAGCTGGGCAGCGCCGCCGTCCGGCTGTCGCCCGAGGGCGAGGCGGAGGTCGTCTGGGGCCGCCGGCTCGACCCGGCCCGTATCGAGGTGCTGAGCATCCCGCTGCCGTCCTCCGGGCGGCGCTGGGGCGAGGTCGTGCTGCACGACGGCGTGCCGCACGGCGAGCGGACCACCGCGGCGGGCAGCGGAACCCTGACGTTCCCCGTCTTCGACGAGATCGAGCTGTGGGCCCCGTCCCCGGTGCCGACCTGGGTGGTGCTGCTGGAGGCCGCGACCGAAGCCGACCGGGACGCCCTGGAGCGGCTCGCGGCGGACGCGGGCTTCGCGGCCGAGGACTGGTCCTCGTCGGTGCGGCTGCTGTGCCGGATGTGCTCCGAGAGCCGGATGACGAGCGACGAGGGCGACGGCGAGCACCTCGACCCGCACGACCACAGCGAGCCGGGCCACCCCGGGCCGCTCGGGCACCGTACGGCGGGCGAGCTGTGGGTGCCGGAGCGCGAGTGCGGCATCGCGGCGCCCGCCGGGCTGGTCCGCGGGCTGCTGGACGGCTGGGTCGCCGACAGCCCGGACACCCGCGAGTGGCGGGATCTCGAAGAGGTCTGTTGACGCGCGGCGGGCCCCGGAGCCGCTGGAGCGGGCCCCGGAGCCGCCGGAGCGGGGCGGGGGCGGCCGGGCCCCGCCGCGAGCCCCCTCTCGAAGCCGCGAGCCCCCTCTCGAAGCCGCGCGCCCCGCCCCGGAACGGCCCCGCCGCAGCCCCACCCCGGCCCCATCCCTGCCCGGACCGTTCCCGGCCCGGCGACGGCACGGATGGCCGTACTCTGTAGCGCGACGAATCAAGGTTTGTCGCATCAATCGTTGAAGCACCGGAAGGCGTACGGCGGACCATGGCCCAGCAAGAGACCGACCAGCAGCTCAGTGCCGAATTCATCGTCGACACGGAGGACTGCGAGGAGCGCGAGGCCGCGTACCGCGAGCGCGGCACGGCCCGCCCGATCACCGTCGTCGGCAATCCGGTGCTGCACAAGGAGTGCCGGGACGTCACCGAGTTCGACGACGAACTCGGGCGGCTCATCGACGACATGTTCGCCAGCCAGCGGGCGGCGGAGGGCGTCGGCCTGGCCGCCAACCAGATCGGCGTCGACCGCAAGGTCTTCATCTACGACTGCCCGGACGATGACGGCGTCCGGCACGTCGGCGCGGTCGTCAACCCGGTCCTCGACGAACTGCCCCCCGAGCGCCGCGCGCTGGAGGAGGCCAACGAGGGCTGCCTCTCGGTCCCCACCGCGTACGCCAACCTCGCCCGCCCGGACTACGCGCTCGTCCGCGGCCGCGATGCCGCGGGCAACCCGATCGCGATCGAGGGCACCGGCTACTTCGCGCGCTGCCTCCAGCACGAGACCGACCACCTCTACGGCCGCCTCTACATCGACCGGCTCTCGAAGCGCGAGCGCAAGGACGCGCTGCGGCAGATGGACGAGGGCACGCCGCGCTACGAGGTCGTACCGAACGACTGAGGCCGCCGGCCCGGCCTCGTGCTCCAAGCCTCCACAGCCTCCACAGCCTCCACGGCGAAGGTCGCGGCGCGCGGGCGACAGCGTCACCTCGCACCGGCAGCGGCGCGACCTTCGCCGTGGAGGCTGTGGAGGCTGTGGAGGCTTGGAGCACGAG
>NZ_JAYMZR010000076.1:4238-36349 GCF_035828615.1 Streptomyces sp. H27-D2
GCCCCGGCCGGGGCGGGGCCCGCGCCTCCGGGTGGGAAGGGCGGGCCGCGCCGGCCGGTGCGAGGTGAACCCCGAGAGGGCCGTCTAGAACTCGTCGTCGAAGGAGACCGACCCCTCGACCGCCACCTGGTACGCCGACGGGCGGCGCTCGAAGAAGTTCGTCAGCTCCTGGACGTTCTGCAGCTCCATGAAGGAGAAAGGGTTCTCCGAGCCGTAGACCGGCGCGAAGCCCAGACGCTGGAGGCGCTGGTCGGCGACGCACTGGAGGTATTCGCGCATCGAGTCGGTGTTCATGCCCGGCAGACCGTCGCCGCACAGGTCGCGGCCGAACTGGAGCTCCGCCTCGACGGCCTCCTTGAGCATGTCCGTGACCTGCTGGGTGAGCGCGTCGTCGAACAGCTCGGGCTCTTCGCGGCGGACCGTGTCGACGACCTCGAACGCGAAGTTCATGTGCATCGTCTCGTCGCGGAAGACCCAGTTGGTGCCGGTCGCCAGGCCGTGCAGCAGGCCGCGCGAGCGGAACCAGTAGACGTACGCGAAGGCCCCGTAGAAGAACAGGCCCTCGATGCAGGCCGCGAAGCAGATCAGGTTGAGCAGGAACCGACGGCGGTCGGCCTTGGTCTCCAGCTCGTCCATCTTCTCGACCGAGTCCATCCAGCGGAAGCAGAACTGCGCCTTCTCGCGGATCGACGGGATGGTCTCGACCGCGTCGAACGCGGCGGCGCGGTCGTCCGGGTCGGGGAGGTAGGTGTCGAGCAGCGTCAGATAGAACTGGACGTGCACGGCCTCCTCGAAGAGCTGACGCGACAGGTAGAGGCGCGCCTCGGGGGAGTTGATGTGCTTGTAGAGCGTCAGCACGAGGTTGTTGGAGACGATCGAGTCGCCGGTCGCGAAGAACGCGACGAGGCGGCCGATCATGTGCTGCTCGCCGGGCGTGAGCTTCGCGAGGTCGGAGACGTCGGAGTGGAGGTCGACCTCCTCGACGGTCCAGGTGTTCTTGATCGCGTCGTGGAAACGCTCGTAGAACTCCGGGTAGCGCATCGGACGCAGGGTCAGCTCGAAGCCCGGATCCAGCAGGTTCTTCACGCGGTCCGGGTCGCGGGGGTCGCGCTCGGGCGTGGTCGTCTTCGTCGTCTTCTCGGGAGCGGTCGTCATTACTGGCAGGCCTCGCAGGACTCGGGGTTCTCCAGCGAGCAGGCGATGGCGTCGGCGGCCTCGTCGCTCGGCTGTTGCTGTACGGGGATGGGGACGGCGGCCGGGGCGGGCGAGGCGATGGTGGCCGCGGCTCCGGCGGCGCGGGCGATCCGGGTGGCCGGGCGCGAGCGCAGGTAGTACGTCGTCTTCAGGCCGCGCTTCCAGGCGTACGCGTACATCGAGCTGAGCTTGCCGATGGTCGGCGAGGCCATGAAGAGGTTGAGCGACTGGCTCTGGTCCAGGTACGGGGTGCGGGCCGCGGCCATGTCGATCAGCGCGCGCTGCGGGATCTCCCACGCGGTCCGGTACAGGTCGCGGACCTCGGCCGGAATCCAGTCGAGACCCTCGATCGAGCCGTTGGAATCGCGCAGCGCCTCGCGGGTCTGCGCGTCCCACACGCCCAGCCGCTTGAGCTCCTCCACCAGGTACGCGTTGACCTGGAGGAACTCACCGCTGAGCGTCTCGCGCTTGAAGAGGTTGGAGACCTGCGGCTCGATGCACTCGTAGACGCCCGCGATCGAGGCGATGGTCGCCGTCGGCGCGATGGCCAGCAGTAGCGAGTTGCGCATGCCGGTCGCGGCGATCCGGGTGCGCAGCGCGGCCCAGCGGTCGGTCCAGCGCGGCGTGACGTCGTAGTGGTCCGGGTGCAGCACACCGCGCGCGGCACGGGTCGAGGACCAGGCCGGGTGCGGGCCGTGCCGCTCGGCGAGGGCGCAGGACTGCTCGTACGCGGCCAGCATGATCCGCTCGGAGATCATCGTGGACAGCCGCTGCGCCTCGGCCGAGTCGAACGGCAGCCGGAGCTGGAAGAAGACGTCCTGGAGGCCCATCAGGCCCAGGCCGACCGGGCGCCAGCGCGAGTTGGAGGTCGCGGCCTGGTCCGTCGGGTAGAAGTTGACGTCCACCACGCGGTCCAGGAAGGTCACGGCGGTGCGGACGGTGCCGTCCAGCCGCTCCCAGTCGATCGCCTCGTCCAGCGCGCCGGCGTGCGCGCCCGGCGCGAGGTGCGCGGCGAGGTTGACCGAGCCGAGGTTGCAGACGGCGGTCTCGCCGTCGTCCGTCACCTCCAGGATCTCGGTGCACAGGTTCGAGGAGTGGACGACCTTGCCGGGCTCCGCGGTCTGGTTGGCGGTGCGGTTGGCGGCGTCCTTGAAGGTCATCCAGCCGTTGCCGGTCTGCGCGAGGGTGCGCATCATCCGGGCGTACATCGCGCGGGCCGGGATCTGCTTGACGTAGCGGCCCTCGGCCTCGGCCTTGCGGTACGCGGCGTCGAACTCGTCGCCCCACAGGTCGACCAGCTCGGGGGTCTCGGCGGGGGAGAACAGCGACCAGTCGGCGTCGGCGTCGACGCGGCGCATGAACTCGTCCGGGATCCAGTGCGCGAGGTTCAGGTTGTGCGTGCGGCGGGCCTCCTCGCCGGTGTTGTCGCGCAGCTCCAGGAACTCCTCGATGTCCGCGTGCCAGGTCTCCAGGTAGACGCAGGCCGCGCCCTTGCGCCGGCCGCCCTGGTTCACGGCCGCGACCGAGGCGTCCAGCGTGCGCAGGAACGGCACGATGCCGTTGGAGTGCCCGTTGGTGCCGCGGATCAGCGAGCCGCGCGAGCGGATGCGGCTGTACGAGAGGCCGATGCCGCCCGCGTGCTTGGACAGCCGCGCGACCTGGAGGTACCGGTTGTAGATCGAGTCCAGCTCGTCCTTCGGCGAGTCCAGCAGGTAGCAGGAGGACATCTGCGGGTGCCGGGTGCCGGAGTTGAAGAGCGTGGGGGAGCTGGGCAGGTACGAGAGGGTGCTGGTCAGCCGGTACAGCTCGCAGACCTCGTCGAGCGCCTCGACGGAGGTGTCCGCGGCCAGGCCGCAGGCGACGCGCAGCAGGAAGTGCTGCGGGGTCTCGATGACCTGGCGGGTCGTCGGGTGCCGGAGCAGGTAGCGGCCGTGCAGCGTGCGCAGGCCGAAGTAGCCGAAGCGGTCGTCCGCGCCATCGGCGAGCGCGCGCTCCACGACGGCGTCCAGCCGGGCCGCGTGGGTCCGTACGAACTCGGCGGTGGCGTCCGCGATCAGGCCCTCGCGGTGGCCGACCTCGATGGAGGAGGAGAAGGAGAGCGTGCCCTGGCCGGCCGCCTCGTCCGCGACGGCGCGGGTCAGCAGCCGCGCGGCGAGTCGCGAGTACGAGGGGTCGTCCGAGATCAGCCCGGCGGCGGCCTCGGTGGCCAGCGAGCGCAGCTCCGCCTCGTCGGAGCCGGCGTTGCGGCCACGCAACGCGGCGCCCGCGACCCGACCGGGGTCGGTGGCCGGAAGATCGGCGGTGAGGTCGGTCAGGGTGCGCAACAGCGCGGTCCCCGGACCGTCTTTCGGCTCGGCCGATGTTGCGGCTTCGGCGGGCGCGATGGTCACGTGGAGAGCTCCCTCGCTCGGCGGGGGCCGCCGGGGAAGGGAGCACGGGGGGCGCGTACGGGCGTGCCGGAACCGGAGTGGGGCACACCGCGCAGCGTCCACCGGCCCAACCCGCGGGGCCCGGACGAATTCGACGCCCGAGCCGTGAATGCCTCACGGCCACGGGCGCACCGTCGGCAGGTCCTCGGACTCGCGGTGTACGCGTCGGCGCACACCTGCACCGTTGCGGGACAGTTCCGGATTCACACCGGATTCCCCTGGGGCGACAGCGAGCACGAGCATACATCTAGTGGCACCCGCCGCGAGCACCACCACATCTTGTGTCGTGGCGTGCTGAATGCCGGAGTTGTGTGTTAGAGGGAGCTCTAAATCCCCAGCGGCCTGGCGGCCCTTGGGCCGGTGTCGGCGGGGCCTGGCCCGGGCGGCGGCCCCGCGCGGTTCAGGCGGCGCTGGGCCACTGCGCGCGGCCCTTGCGGGGGGTCTGGGGGACCGGTCCGGAAGAGGTCCGACGCGAGTTTCGGGCGGGCGTGTCGGCGGACTCCGTACGGGGCGCGCGCGGCTCCAGCGGGGCGCGCTCGGCGGCGCGCAGCTGCCGGGTGATCCGGCGGTCGTGGGCGTGTCCGACGAGCGAGGGGAGGGCCAGCAGGAGGAAGACGAAGAAGACGGCGACCAGGCCGAGGAAGGTGTCCATGACTCCACTGTGGCCGCGGCTCCAGTCCGTCGGCAGTGGCAGGACTGACGCAGTACCTCGAATTGCTGCCAACCACCCCCTCCCGCCGCCGCCCGCCCTCTGGGATGCTCGGAGCATGTTGAAAAACGTGGCCGCCGTACTGATCGACGGAGTCCAGCCCTTCGAACTCGGAGTCCTCTGCGAGGTGTTCGGCGTCGACCGCAGCGAGCAGGGTCTGCCCGTCTACGACTTCGCGGTCGCAGCCGCCGAGAAGTCGCCGGTCCGCATCCACAGCAGCTTCACCATAGACACCCCGTACGGCCTCGACCGGCTCGAAGAGGCCGACCTCGTAGCCGTCCCCGCGGGAGCCGACTTCGCCGCCCGTGAGTACCCGCCCGGCCTGCTCCTCGCGCTGCGCCGCGCCGTCGACCGGGGCGCCCGGGTGCTCAGCGTCTGCTCCGGCGCCTTCGCGCTCGGCGCGGCCGGCCTGCTGGACGGCCGCGACTGCACCACCCACTGGCGGCACTCCGACGAGCTCGCGGCCCGCTTCCCGCTCGCCCGCGTCCAGCCGGACGTGCTCTACGTCGAGGACGGCCCGGTGATCACCTCGGCCGGCACCTCGGCCGGAATCGACGCCTGCCTGCACCTCGTACGCCGGGAACAGGGCAGCGCCGTCGCCAACGCGATAGCCCGCCGCATGGTCGTCCCCCCGCACCGCGAGGGCGGCCAGGCCCAGTACATCGACCGCCCGCTGCCCCAAGGCCGCTGCGACACGGTCGGATCGGTGCTGGGCTGGATGGAACGCCACCTCGACCGCGAGATAACCGTCGACGACCTGGCCGCCCGCGCCCACATGTCCCCCCGCACCTTCGCCCGCCGCTTCCAGCAGGAGACCGGCACCACCCCGTACCGCTGGCTCCTCGGCCAGCGGGTCCTGCTGGCCCGCGAGTTGCTGGAGGGGACGGACGAAACAGTCGACGCGGTGGCCGCCCGCGCCGGCTTCGGCAACGCCGCGACCCTGCGGCACCACTTCGCCCGCTGGGTGGGGACGACCCCGCAGGCCTACCGGCGCACTTTTCGCGACCCGGCGGGGGCGCCGGAGGGGGCGGGGACGGTGGTTTCGGGGCGGGGGCGCGACGAAGCGCGCTCGGAGGCGTGAACGCGGTAGATCGCAAAGGCCGCTTGCCGGAGCCGAGAGCTTGGTAGCGTCCCGTAGAAACCGCCGAAGAGGTATCGAGACGTGACGGTCAACGAGGGTGAGTCGCTCAGGCTCTACCGGAAGGCACTGCGATACGCCCAGACGGATCCCGAGGTGTTCCTCGGCACAGCGAGAAGAGCGGCGGAGTCGATCCTCTTGGATGTCGCCTTGCAGGAAGCCGTCGGTTCCAAACCGACCCTGGAGTCCCTCCTGACGGTGCTGGCGGCCAAGGGACTGGTCCCGCCGAAGGTCGTCCTGGCCGTCCGGACTATTCAGAACTACGGAAACTACGGCAGCCACGCCCAGAAGGGCTCGGGCGAGGAGATATCCGCCGAGGACGTGCGCCCGTGTCTCAACGCGCTGACCCAGCTGGTGGTCTGGTACGGGCAGGCGAGCACGTCACTCGCGGAGAACGAGGCCCGGGAGGGACCCGCCAGTGCTCAGCGCGCGACGGGCACCACCCGGCTCGCCGATTCGACACTGATCGTGGTGAAGGCCGTGCTGCTCGGCTGCGGCTTCGAGCAGTTGCTGGCCCAGCACAACCACCGGCTCGCGTACGTCCAACTGCCCTGGTCGGACAGTCTGGTCAGGGATGTGTCGGGACGGCTGCTCGATGCCGCGATCTACAACGAGCAGCGGCTGCTCCGGCTGCTGGAGACGGAGGAGGAACTCCACTCCCGGGTGGTGACCGTCGGCAGGGTCGGATACTCGATGGGCGGCCGCAATTTCTACCTCCTGGCCGGCCGCGGCGGGCGCTGGGGCGGTGTGACGGGGCCGGAATTCCTGGCGAACCCGGCGGGGGCGCAGATCGCCGTGCCCAGGCACAGCGACATGTTCGACAACATCCTGGCGGCGTTCTCCACGGACGAGGCGGGCCTGCGCGGGATGGGGGTGCGGATTCTCGATGTCCCGCACCATCTCGGGCTGGAGCTCTTCCATCTGAACCAGGACGTCCTGGCCGTCGGCGGACAGAACCTGCGGATGCACGCGCGCGACGACGACGCCTACTTCGAGCTGCTCGACTCGGACATGCTGCCGCAGAGCGCGCAGGCGCGATTACGCGCGGCGGCCGCCAATGTGCTCGTCGCCAACCGCGAGTGGCTCGACGAACTGGGAGTGCGTCCGGGGGAGCTGCACCGGGAGCTGATGCGTTCCTTCCACGATGTGGGATCGGACGAGGACCGGTACGAAGGCCTGGTCCGGGATCTCGTCACGCACGCCGCTTTCCCGCCGACGAGCAGCGCGTCCAGCCGGGAGCGGCTGGTGCGCCATGTCCTGTTTGAGAGCTATCGGCTGGGGGATCCGTGACGGCTGGGGGATCCGTGACGGCCCGCAAGCGGGTGCTCGTCGCGGGCGGGACGAACTTCGACATCATCGTCCAGTCGGAGAGGCTGCCGGAGGAGCACGAGAAGCTCCGCGGCGGCGAGTACGCGGCGCTGCCCGGTGGGTCGGCGGCGAACACCGCCCTCGGGCTGGCGCGTCAGGGCTGTGAGGTGCGGCTGGTCTCCGCGGTGGGCGACGACGCGCTGGGCAGGTTGTGCCTCGACGATCTGCGAGCCGGTGGTGTGGACACTTCGCTGGCACGAGTGGACGCGTCCGCCCGGACGAGTATGGCGATCGTGCTCTCCTCCGGCGACTGCAAGCGGATGATGACCTTCGCGGGAGCGGACCGGGAGCAGGCGGTCGGCGCGGTCGCCGAGCGGGACGTGCGGGACGTGGACCATGTCCACGTCGTCGGCGAGCCCACCCCCGCGCTCACCCGTCTGGTGGATCTCGCCCATCGGGCGGGCCGTTCGGTCTCCGTCGAATGGAACGGCCGGGACATGAGCCGGCTCGCCCGGGGCGCGTCGCTGAGCTTCATGAACGCGGACGAGGCGGCGCGGCTGCCGGATGCGGTGCTGGAGGACCCGGCGGCCTCGGCGCGGCGGCGCGCGGAGTTGATCTCGGGCGATGTGATCCTGACGATGGGCTCGCGCGGCGCCGTATGGGCCTCGCCGCACGGGGAGCTGTTCCAGGAACCCACCGTGCGTGTGGAGCCTGTGGACCGCACCGGTGGCGGCGACGCCTTCAACGCGGGCGTCATCGCCGGGTGGTTGAGTGGAGACCCGCCGGGGACCTGCCTGCGCAGGGGCCTCGACGCGGCGTTGCATGTGATCACGAAGATAGGGGCACATCCGTGACCAAATGGCTTGGCGTGGCACTCCTCCCGTGCGCGGACCAGATGCGGTCCGCGATCCGGGTGCAGCAGGAGCTGGCGGGCGAGCACGAGTTGCAACCCCCGCTGGCGATGGACGGGAACCTCCCGCACGCCACCGTCTTCCAAGGGCCGTTCGTCGACAGCTTGGCGCCGGAGCGGGAACTGGCGGGCATCGTCGGCTCGGTGAGTCTGCCCAAGGAGATCCGGCTGGCCTCCACCGGCGTCGTCTACCAGCCCACGGGCTGGGTGTTCCTCGCGCTGGAGCGGACGCCCCTGTTGGACACGCTGCAGAGCGCGGTCCTCGCGGCTCTCGCGCCGCACCTCGACCGCGACGCCTTCGACACCTCGAAGGACACCTCCCGGTTCACCGAGAGCGAGCGCGCCAGTTACGCCCGGTACGGCTACCGGTACACGGGTGACGCGTACGCGCCGCACATCACACTCGGACGCGCTGACGAACAGGTCGCGTTCTCTCGCCGGGGCGCGGGTCCAGGGCGTCGAGGTGCTGCGGATGCCGCTGGCGGGTGACGGTTCCGGTCTGGCCGTCCTGCATGTGGATCTGGGCAGTGACCCGGTCGCGGCGCTGGAGGGACTCTGCCGGCTCGCGACCGGACCCGGAGGCGGCGAGGGGCGCACGGTCCTGGAATCGCTGCTGCCGGACGGAGTGAGCCTGCTCCTCGGGGCGGCGAAGTCGCGGACCCTGGCCCATGTGACGTTCGCGGACGGGCCGCGAGCGGTCATGTCCGCGCCGTACGACGGCTGGACGGCCGTGGAGCAGTGGCTCTGGCTCCTCGCCTCCGGCTGCTCGGAGGCGAGGTTCGCGCCGGACCCCGACGATCCCGGCACCCACTCCGGTACGGTGCGTTTCTCCGCGGACTGGAAGGCACTCGTCCTGCGGGACGGCACGGCCTTCGTGGGCATGTCCCCCGATCCGGGCGGCGACTGCTTCCACGCGGTGGCCGAAGCTCATGTGCACAGCATCTACCTGGACGCGCTGCTCGTCGGATGCATGCAGTTCCACGCGCTCAACGGGGTGGCGAACAATGTGGCGGGCACGGAGGCGGCGCAGCTCGACTCGGATGTGCTGGCCGAGCTGGAGTACCACCTGATGCACGTCAGGCGTCGCTTGTGGTTCAGCCACATCACGGTGCGCGGCAAGGGCAACGAGGTGTTACGGCAGTTCCAGGCGCAGCACGCGCTGCCGGAGCTGCTGGAGAACATCGTCAACGAACTGGCCGACGCCGGACGGCTGGTCGAAGCCCTGACGAGCCGGAGCGTGAACGCGGCGCTGGGCCTGTTGACCGTCCTCGGTCTGCCGGTCGGCGTCGCCTTCGCGGCCGGGGCGCTGTGGGCGGAGCCGCACCCCCGTCTCTTCCTGATGTCGACGCTCGCGGCGGTGGCAGGGGCCGTCGTACTGATGACGGCCGTGCGCCCGGCCCGGCAGATGCTGCGGGCGCTGTGGCGCAGAGGCCCGCGCTGACGCCCGTACGCCGACGACCCGGTGCGCTCCCGTATCCGGGGAAGGAGCACCGGGTCGTCAGGCGTTCACGAGGAGTGCCTCAGCGGGGTCGCCTGCGGCCCGCCGCGGCAAAGCGGCCGGCAGTCGGCTTCCGTCGCCGTATCAGCAGCAGCGGAAGCCCTCGCGGGGGTCGGCCTCCTGGGCGTCCGTGCGTTGGCGTTCGAAGGCGCGGCGGCTGAGTACCTCGGCGGCCGGGTCGTGGCCGCGGGTGTGGGCGAGGTAGCGGTCGTAGGTCGCCTCGCCGGAGGCCTCCCGCCAGAACCAGCGGAAGCGGGCGGCGGCCCGGCGCAGGGTCGCGCCGAGGGGTCGGGGGGAACCGGCGGTGCTGGGTCCAGCTCCCGCAGAACCCGCCGCCCCCGCCCTCACGCCGAGCCGCCCGGTGCCGAGGCGCTCACGTCATCCTTCCGGAGGCCGCCGTCGGTGCCGACGCCCGCCGCGACCAGTTCGGCCTTCTCCTCCGGGGTCGGGATGAGCCCGGCCGGGGCGACGTACGACGACTCGACGCGCGGCGTCTCCTGGAGCGGGGTGGAGCGCGGGTCGCGGATCGACTTCACGCAGACGCGTGTGGCGTCCGCGAGGACGAGCAGGACGAGGACCGCGAAGAGGATGGAGAGCACGCCGTCCACCGTGGAGTTGGTGACCACGGTCTGCATGTCGTCCATGTTCTTGGCGGGCGGCAGCACCTTTCCGGCGTCGATGCCGTCCTGGTAGACGGAGCGCTGGGTGAAGAAGCCCACCCGCGGGTCGCCCGAGAAGATCTTCTGCCAGCTCGCGGTGAGGGTCACCGCGACGTCCCAGAGCAGCGGGACGCCGGTCACCCAGGCCCACTTGAGGCGGCCGGATTTGATCAGCAGCGTGGTGCAGACGGCCAGCGCGACGGCGGCCAGGAGCTGGTTGGCGATGCCGAACAGCGGGAAGAGCTGGTTGATGCCGCCCAGCGGGTCGTGCACGCCGACCCACAGGAAGTAGCCCCAGGCGCCGACGACGGCCGCGCTCGCGATCCACACGCCGGGCTTCCAGCTGACATCGCGGAAGGGCTTGTAGACGTTGCCGAGCATGTCCTGGAGCATGAAGCGGCCGACCCGGGTGCCCGCGTCCACGGTGGTGAGGATGAACAGGGCTTCGAACATGATGGCGAAGTGGTACCAGAACGCCTTCATCCCGTTGCCGCCGATGACCTGGGAGAAGATCTCGGACATCCCGACGGCCAGGGTGGGCGCGCCGCCCGTACGGGACAGCAGTGTCGATTCCTCGACCGACTTGGCCGCGGCGGCCAGTTGGTCGGGGCTGATGCTGTAGCCGAGGCCCGCCACCGCCTGGGAGGCGGACTGCACGGTGTCGCCGATGACGCCCGCGGGCGCGTTCATCGCGAAGTAGAGGCCGGGGTCGATGATGGAGGCCGCGACCAGCGCCATGATGGCGACGAAGGACTCCATCAGCATCGCGCCGTAGCCGATCATCCGGACCTGCGTCTCCTTCTGGATCATCTTCGGGGTGGTACCCGAGGAGACCAGTGCGTGGAAGCCGGAGAGCGCGCCGCACGCGATGGTGATGAAGACGAAGGGGAAGAGCGAGCCGGCGAAGACCGGGCCTGTGCCGCTGGTGGCGAAGTCGGTGACCGCGTCCATCTTCATGTTCGGCAGCGCGATCAGCACGCCCAGCGCCATCAGCGAGATGGTGCCGATCTTCATGAAGGTCGAGAGGTAGTCGCGCGGCGCGAGCAGCATCCAGACCGGCAGCACGGACGCGACGAAGCCGTAGACGACCAGCCAGATCACCAGCGTCGCGGGCTCCAGCGTGAAGGTGTCCGCCCAGGACGACTCGGCGACCCAGTTGCCGGAGACGATCGCGAGCAGCAGAAGCGCGACGCCGATGACCGAGACCTCGGTGATCCGGCCCGGCCGGAACACCCGCAGGTAGAAGCCCATCAGGAAGGCGATCGGGATGGTCATCGCGATGGAGAAGGTGCCCCACGGCGATCCGGCCAGCGCGTTGACCACGACGAGCGCCAGCACCGCCAGCAGGATGATCATGATGACGAAGACGGCGACCAGCGCGGCCGCGCCGCCCACCGGGCCGATCTCCTCGCGGGCCATCTGGCCGAGCGACTTGCCGTCGCGGCGCATCGAGAAGAACAGCGTCACCATGTCCTGCACCGCGCCGGCGAAGATCACGCCGACCACGATCCAGATGGTGCCGGGCAGATAGCCCATCTGCGCGGCCAGCACCGGGCCGACGAGCGGACCCGCGCCGGCTATGGCGGCGAAGTGGTGACCGAGCAGCACCCGGCGGTCGGTGGGGTGGTAGTCCACACCGTTGTTGAGCCGCTCGGCCGGTGTGGCGCGGTTCTTGTCGAGCTTGAGGACCCGGGTGACGATGAACCGGGAGTAGAAGCGGTACGCGATGGCGTACGAACCGAGTGCGGCGGCGACCATCCAGGCGGCCGAGACGTCCTCGCCGCGCGACAGCGCGAGGACGCCCCAGCCGGCGGCGCCGATCAGTGCGACGACCGTCCAGAGGACGATCGCCTTTGGAGTCATACCGGGCGGCATGAGGCCCGTTTTCGGGGCGCTCGTGGTTGCTGGCGGTGGTGCGGGCTCTGCCATGGCGACGGCTCCGTTCCTGGGAAGATCTCCTTCGTAACGCGCAGGAAATCTAAGGCAGCACGGAGTCACCCGTCACTAGTCGTCCGCATACCGGTACGGACACGGTTGGCCAAGTGCCAGGTCAGGCAGGGTTTCACCGGGTTCGCGACGGACGGCGCGTCGCGACGGAACGGGCCGAACGGCCGGTTGTCCGACACGTGTCGGTCAACCCGTGTCGGCCGACCCACGTCGGTCAACCCGTGTCGGTCAATCCGTGCCGGTGAGTCGGCGGGCCGCCGCGGACCGTCCGCCGTCGGTCAGTCCGTGGGCCGCCGCAGCCTGGTGGCGAACTTGTAGCGGTCGCCCCGGTAGACCGACCGCACCCACTCCACCGGCTCGCCGGCCGCGTCCACCGAATGCCGCGAGAGCAGCAGCATCGGCAGCCCGACGTCGGTGCCCAGCAGCCCGGCCTCGCGCGGGGTGGCCAGCGAGGTCTCGATGGTCTCCTCGGCCTCCGCGAGCCGGATGTCGTAGACCTCGGCCAGCGCGGTGTAGAGCGAGGTGTACTTGACCAGACTGCGGCGCAGCGCGGGGAAGCGCTTGGCCGACAGGTGGGTGGTCTCGATCGCCATCGGCTCGGAGTTGGCGAGCCGCAGCCGTTCGACGCGCAGCACCCGTCCGCCGGTGGTGATGTTGAGCAGCTCGGCGAGCCGGTCGTCGGCCGTGATGTAGCCGATGTCGAGCAGCTGGGAGGTGGGTTCGAGGCCCTGGGCGCGCATGTCCTCGGTGTACGAGGTGAGTTGCAGCGCTTGGGTGACCTTGGGCTTGGCGACGAAGGTGCCCTTGCCCTGGATGCGTTCGAGCCGTCCTTCGACGACGAGTTCCTGGAGTGCCTGCCGCACGGTGGTCCGTGAGGTGTCGAACTCGGATGCGAGTGTGCGCTCCGGCGGCACCGGGGTGCCGGGCGGCAGCGTTTCGGTCATGTCCAGCAAGTGCCGTTTGAGCCGGTAGTACTTGGGGACACGCGCGGTCCGCGTCACGGCGCCGGCGGCGCTCTCGGTGGTACCCCCGTCGGTCCCCATGGTCCGCCTTCCCGACTCCTGTCCTGCTGCCGTCACCGGCTCCTCCGTACGTAGCGGCTCACATCGTGGCACGGTCCGGCCGCTGGGCGGCGTTGTCGTCTTGATGTCGGTCCGATAACGGACTCGACAGCCCTTCTTATACACCCTTGACACGCAAAAAGGTCTAGGCCAAGCTGCGGGAACTGGTCTAAACCATTAAAGACCACATCCAGTCCTTTGAGGAGTGTGCTGTGAAGCGTGGGCTCATAGCGGCGACAAGTGTCGCGGCAATGCTGGTGGGTGTCGCGGGCTGTGGGTCCAGCGACAGCGACGACAAGAAGTCCGGGGCGGACAGCTTCAAGGGCGACACTCTGACGGTCTGGTTCATGAGCGGCTCGAACGCGCCGAAGTGGACGAAGGGCGTCAAGGCGGACTTCGAGAAGAAGACCGGCGCGAAGCTCAAGGTCGAGATCCAGGAGTGGAACGGGATCCAGCAGAAGCTGACCACCGCCCTCTCCGAGACCAACCCGCCGGACGTCGTCGAGATCGGCAACACGCAGACCCCGGCCTACGCCGCGACCGGGGGGCTCGCGGACCTGGCCGACCTCAAGAAGGGGATCGGCGCGGACTGGACCGAGTCGATGAACAAGGCCGCGGTGTACGACGGCAAGCAGTACGCCGCCCCGTGGTACGTCCTCAACCGCGTCGTCATGTACAACAAGAAGATCTGGGCCGACGCCGGGATCAAGGGCACCCCGAAGACCCGCGCCGAGTTCTTCAAGGACCTTGAGAAGATCAACTCGAAGACCGAGGCCGAGCCGCTCTACCTGCCCGGCCAGAACTGGTACTTCTTCGACGGCCTGACCATCGGCCAGAACGCGCAGCTGGTCAAGAAGGACGGCGGCAAGTACGTCTCCAACCTCGCTGACCCCAAGGTCGGCGCGGCCATGGACGTCTACAAGAAGTACCAGTCCTTCAGCGAGGCCCCGAAGGACAAGGACGAGGCAACCCCGCAGCAGGCCGAGGTCTTCGCCAAGGGCAAGACCGGCGCGATCATCGGCATGGGCTACGAGGCGGGCACCGCCATCAAGGCCAACCCGAAGATCGAGAAGGACATCGGCTACTTCACCATCCCCGGCGAGACCGCGGACAAGCCCGAGGGCGTCTTCCTCGGCGGCTCCAACCTCGCGGTCGCCGCGGGCAGCGAGAAGCAGGAGCTCGCCGCCGAGTTCATGAAGATCGCGCTGTCCGACAAGCACGAGGGCGCGATGGCCGAGGAGGTCGGCAACACTCCCAACAAGGAGTCGCTGATGACCGAACTGAAGGGCAACCCGGCCGCCGAGGCCGCATCCCCGGCCGTCGCCGGCGGTGGCACCACCCCGCTGATCCCGGAGTGGGCCGCGGTCGAGAACCCGCCGAACCCGGTCAAGAGCTACATGACCGCGGTGCTGAACGGAAAGTCCCCGGCAGCCGCCGCCCAGCAGGTCGAGGCCGAGATGAACAAGCGCCTCTCGCAGAAGCAGTAGAACCTAGTGCCCCTCCCGGCAAGCTTCGCCCCGTCGGGGCAGACATCGCCGGTCGCGGCACCAGCGGGCTCCGTACGGGCCGGACCGACCGGCCCGTACGGAGCCACGCACATGCTCGTACACGCACTCGCACGACCAGGCTCGGGGGCACGGCGCGGCAGCCGCCGTCTCACAGGGGAGATGCAGCATGTCCGTTGAGACCGGAAGGGTCAGGTCCGACCCCGGCGCCGGGGTACCCGAGGACGGTGGCTCGCCACCGAGCGGCCGGTCCGGAAAAAGCCCCGGACGGGCCGCGACGCCCGGCGGACGCGCAAAGCGGCTGCCCGACAAGGCGCCGTACCTCCTGCTGCTGCCCGCGATCGCCGTCACCGTGGTGTTCCTCGGCTGGTCGCTGCTCCAGAACGGGCTGCTCTCGTTCCAGAACATGAACGCGCGGCAGTTGATCCTGCACCTCACCGAGTGGAACGGGATCGACAACTACAAAGAGAGCCTGACCAGCCCGGAGTTCTGGAAGGTCACCGGCCGCTCGGTGGTCTTCACACTCGCCAACGTCGTGCTGATCATGCTCATCGGGACCGCCATCGGACTGCTGCTGGCCCGCCTCGGCAGCAAGATGCGGCTGCTGCTCTCGGTCAGCCTCATCCTCACCTGGGCGATGCCCGTGATCGCCGCCACCACCGTCTTCCAGTGGCTCTTCGCGGCCCGCTTCGGCGTCGTCAATTATCTGCTGGACCAGCTCGGCTGGCACTCGATGGCCGAGTACAACTGGACCGGCGACCAGTTCTCCACCTTCTTCGTCGTCACCGTCCTGATCGTCTGGCAGTCCGTCCCGTTCGTGGCGTTCAACCTCTACGCGGCGACGACCACGATCCCCAGGGAGCTCTACGAAGCGGCCGAGATGGACGGCGCCGGCAGCCGGAAGCTCTTCACGATGGTGACCTTCCCCTTCCTGAAGCCCTTCCTGCTGGCCACGACCTTCCTGGAGGTCATCTGGGTCTTCAAGTCCTTCGCGCAGCTCTTCGCGATCAACGAGGGCGGCCCCGACCGGCTCACCGAGACGCTGCCCGTCTACGCCTTCGTCGAGGGCATGGGCAACCAGCACTTCGGCATGGGAGCGGCCATCTCGGTGCTCACCATCCTGGTTCTGCTGGCCCTGATGTCGTATTACTTCCGCATCGTCATGAAGCAAGAGGAGGACGAGCTGTGAGGCGCTCGACGCTCGGCCGCATCTGGCCCAACGCGACAGCGATCGTGCTGTTCGCCTGCTTCGTCTTCCCGGTCTACTGGATGTTCAGCACGGCCTTCAAGCCGACCTCGGACATCATCACCGACGAGCCCGTCTGGTTCCCGGTCGACGCCACGCTCCAGCACTTCGACCGGGCGGTGCACGCCGAGCACTTCTGGGCGCTGGTGCGCAACTCGGTCACCGTCACCGTCGGCGCGGTGCTGCTGTCCCTGGTGATCGCGCTGTTCGCGTCCTTCGCACTGGCCCGGATGCGGTTCAAGGGCCGCAAGTCCTTCGTGCTGGCGCTCATGGTCGCGCAGATGGCGCCGTGGGAGGTCATGGTCATCGCGATCTACCTGATCGTGCGCGACGCCGACATGCTGAACAGCCTGCTGCCGCTGACCCTCTTCTACATGGTGATGGTGCTGCCCTTCACCGTCCTGACGCTGCGCGGCTTCGTCGCAGCCGTGCCCAAGGAGCTGGAGGAGTCCGCGATGGTCGACGGCTGCACCAGGACGCAGGCCTTCATCAAGGTCATCTTCCCGCTGCTGGCCCCCGGCCTGATGGCCACCTCGCTCTTCGGCTTCATCACCGCCTGGAACGAGTTCCCGCTCGTCCTCATCCTGAACAAGGACCCGGAGGCGAAGACGCTGCCGCTGTGGCTCTCCCAGTTCCAGACCCAGTTCGGGGACGACTGGGGCGCCACCATGGCCGCCGCCTCGATCTTCGCCATCCCGATCCTGATCCTGTTCCTGTTCCTGCAACGCAAGGCGGTCGGCGGTCTCACCGCCGGCGCAGTGAAGGGATAACGACCCTCATGACGACCCTCGCGCACAGCACAGACACCCTCACCCGTGACGCCCTTGCCGTACTGCAGCCAGGTTTCACCGGCACCACCGCCCCCGACTGGCTGCTGCGCCGGCTCGGCGAGGGCCTCGCCTCGGTCGGCCTGTTCGGCCGCAACATCAGCTCCCCCGAGCAGCTCGCGGCGCTCACCGCCCAACTGCGCGCCGAGCGCGACGACGTGCTCGTCGCCATCGACGAGGAGGGCGGCGACGTCACCCGCCTGGAGGTCCGCACCGGCTCCTCCTTCCCCGGCAACCACGCGCTGGGCGCGGTGGACGACCCCGAGCTGACCCGCGCCGTCGCCCGTGAACTGGGCCGCCGGCTCGCCGCCTGCGGCGTCAACCTCAACTGGGCGCCGTCCGCCGACGTCAACTCCAACCCGGGCAACCCGGTCATCGGCGTACGGTCCTTCGGCGCCGACCCGCAGCTCGTCGCCCGGCACACCGCCGCCTACGTCGAGGGCCTCCAGGCCGCCGGGGTCGCCGCCTCCACCAAGCACTTCCCCGGCCACGGCGACACCGCCGTCGACTCGCACCACGCGCTGCCGCGGATCGACGCCGACCTGGAGACGCTGTACGCCCGCGAGCTGGTGCCCTTCCGGGCCGCCATCGCGTCCGGCACCAAGGCCGTGATGAGCGCGCACATCCTGCTGCCCGCACTCGACCCGGCGCTGCCCGCGACCCTCAGCCCGGCCGCCCTGCACGGCCTGCTGCGCAAGCCGGCCGCCGAGGGCGGGCTGGGCTTCGACGGGCTGATCATCACCGACGGCATGGAGATGCGGGCCATCGCCGCGACGTACGGCATCGAACGCGGCAGCGTGATGGCGCTCGCCGCGGGCATCGACGCCATCTGCGTCGGCGGCGGACTGGCCGACGAGGACACCGTGCTGCGGCTGCGCGACGCGCTGGTACGGGCCGTGCGCGACGGCGAGCTGTCACCGGAGCGGCTGGCCGACGCCGCCGCCCGCGTTCGCGCCCTCGCGGGGTGGGCGCGATCGCAGGCCGCGGGCGCGGCGGCGGCGAGCGCGCCCGACGCCGAGGTCGGCCTGCGCGCGGCCCGCCGCGCGCTGCGGGTCACCGTCCCGGCCACCGCCGCCGGCCGCGAGCCGGCCCCGTACGAACCGATGAGCGCGCCGCCGTACGTCGCCGCCTTCACCCCGGTCGCGAACATCGCCGTCGGCGACGAGACCCCCTGGGGCGTCGCCGCCGAGCTGACGCGGCTGCTCCCGGGCACCGGGACCGGCAGTTACGGCGGCGGCGCGAGCGCCGGGGACGGCCCGTCTGCCTTGACCGCAAATGTGCTCGGAGCGGCGGCGGACCGTAGGATCGTGGCAGTGGTACGCGACGTCCACCGGCATCCCTGGATGGCCGACGCACTGGAAGCCCTGCTCGCCGCCCGGCCGGACACGGTCGTGGTCGAGATGGGGGTGCCCCAGGCGCCGCCCGCCGGAGCGCTGCACATCGCGACTCATGGCGCCGCCCGTGTCTGCGGGCTGGCCGCCGCGGAGGTCATCACCGGCAAGGGGGCCGGGGGCTGACGGCCGTGGTCCGCATCCACCGTTCGCCGAGAACGACAGCACAGCCAACTGGAGGCACCCAGCATGTCCGCCACGACTCCGACCCAGCAGACCGAGCAGCCGGGCCGGATCATGTCCGGCGAGTTGGCCGAGCAGCCCGCGGTCCTGCGCCGCATCCTGGAAGTCGGCGCGCCGAAGATCCGTGAGGTCGCCGAGCAGATCGCGGCCAAGCGCCCGCGCTTCGTGCTGCTGACCGCGCGCGGCACCTCCGACAACGCCGCGCTGTACGCCAAGTACCTGCTCGAAGTGCGGCTGGGCCTGCCCTGCGGGCTGACCTCCATGTCCACCACGACGGCCTACGGCGCGAAGCCCGACCTGACCGACGTGCTGGTCATCACCGTCAGCCAGTCCGGCGGCTCCCCCGACCTGGTCGCCTCCACCAAGGCCGCCCGCGAGGCCGGCGCGATCACCCTCTCGGTCACCAACAACCCCGACTCCCCGCTGGCCGCCGTCTCCGAGTACCACATCGACATCCTGGCCGGCCCGGAGAAGGCGCTGCCCGCCACCAAGACGTACACCGCCTCGCTGCTCGCCCTCTACCTCTTCGTCGAGGGCATGGCCGGCAACGACGGCTCCGCCGCCAAAGCGCTGCCCGAGCTGGCCGAGCAGCTGCTCGCCCGGCAGCCGGAGATCAAGACGCTGGCCGGCCGCTACCGCTTCGCCGAGCGCATGGTCATCACCTCCCGCGGCTACGGCTACCCGACCGCGAAGGAAGCCGCGCTGAAGCTGATGGAGACCAGCTACATCCCGGCCCTGTCCTACTCCGGCGCCGACCTGCTGCACGGCCCGCTCGCCATGATCGACGCGATCTCCCCGGTCATCGCGATCGTCACCGACGGCAAGGGCGGCCAGGCCCTGCAGCCCGTACTGGAGCGGCTGCGCGGCCGTGGCGCGGACCTCGTGGTGATCGGCAGCCAGGCCGAGGTCGACAAGGCCTCCGCCGGCTTCGCGCTGCCCACCGAGGGCGTCGCCGAAGAGGTGCAGCCCATCCTGGAGATCCTGCCGCTCCAGATGCTCGCGTACGAGGTCACCATCGCCCGCGGCCAGGACCCCGACGCCCCGCGCGCGCTGGCCAAGGTCACCGAGACGCACTGACCTGACGGGAACACGCGTAAGGCCCCGGTCCGAGTGGACCGGGGCCTCTTCTGTACGGCGTGACGCCGTGTTCAGCTGTGTTCAAGGTTCAGCCGCGCTCAAGGCGAACACCCGCGGGCCGCGGCACCGGGACAGGACCCTCAGCCTGTCCGGCGCCGCAGCCCGGAGTCGCCGTCGACCGGTTCGCGTCGCGCGGTATGCGGTGCCGCGCGACCGGGGCCGGCCGATCGAGAGGCCGCCGCGCAGTCAGGGCAGAGAGCGCCGCGAGCCTCGTTCCACTCTCCTGTGCGGGGAGAGCGGAAGCTTTACTTGTTCATGGGGTAGTCGGACCATTGTGGACTAGACCATTCATCCCTGTCTATGCGTGGACGGCAGAATCTGCGGCTCCGCCCCGCGCGGGTAGGCTCACAGCGTGCCCTCCATGAACGACCTCGTACGCCAGCACACCGCGCTCGGCGATTCCGACCTTGAATGGCTGCATCTGCTGGTCTCGGAGTGGCAACTGCTCTCCGATCTGTCCTTCGCCGACCTGGTGCTGTGGGTCCCCACCCTCGACGGCACCCGCTATGTGTCGGTGGCCCAGATGCGCCCCAACACCGGCCCCACGTCCTATCAGGACGACATGGTCGGCCACCTGGTGCCGCGTGGCCGCCGGCCGATGCTCGACGCCGCCCTCGACGAGGGACGGATCGTGCGCGAGGGCGACCCCGAGTGGCGCGAGGAGGTGCCGGTCAGGGTCGAGTCCATCCCGGTGCGCCGCGAGGGCCGGGTGCTCGGGGTCATCGCCCGCAACACCAATCTGCTGACCGTGCGGACGCCGAGCCGGCTGGAGCTCACGTATCTGCAGAGCGCCAGCGACCTCGCCCAGATGATCGCCGCCGGATCGTTCCCGTTCCCCGGCCAGCAGGTCGACATGGACGCCTCGCCGCGCGCGGGCGACGGCCTGATCCGGCTCGACGCCGAGGGCGTCGTCCAGTACGCGAGCCCCAACGCGCTCTCCGCCTACCACCGGCTCGGCCTCGCCGCCGACCTCGTCGGCCACCACCTCGGCGAGGTCACCGCCGAACTCGCCCCGTCCCGGGGAGCGGTGGACGAAGCGCTGGTCAAACTCGCCAGCGGCTGGGCGCCGCGCGAGACCGAGATCGAGGGCACGGACGGCGTCATCCAGCTCCGCGCGATCCCGCTCAAACCGAAAGGCATCCGTATCGGCTCACTCGTCCTGTGCCGCGACGTCACCGAACTCCGCCGTCGCGAGCGCGAACTGATCACCAAGGACGCCACCATCCGGGAGATCCATCACCGGGTGAAGAACAACTTGCAGACCGTAGCCGCCCTTTTGCGCCTGCAAGCCCGGCGGATGGACTCCGACCGGGGCCGCGAGGCGCTCGAAGAGGCGGTGCGCCGGGTCGGCTCGATCGCCATCGTGCACGAGACGCTCTCCCAGAACCTCGACGAGCGGGTCGACTTCGACGAGATCGCCGACCGGGTGCTCACCATGGTCGCCGAGATCTCCCCGGGCCGGGTCGCCGGCCGCCGCACCGGCCGGTTCGGCGTTCTCGACGCCGAGGTGGCCACGCCGTTGGCCATGGTGCTCACCGAAGTGCTGCAGAACGCGCTGGAACACGGATTCGGGCCGGGCGACACCGGCGCCGTCGAGGTCCGGCCGGTACGCGGCGGCACTCCGACCGAGGGCCGGTTGACGGTCACCGTGCAGGACGACGGACGCGGACTGCCCGAGGGCTTCGACGCGCAGCGCTCGGGGAATCTGGGCCTGCAGATCGTACGGACCCTGGTGGAGGGGGAGTTGGGCGGCACCTTCGACATGCTGCCCGCGCCGGAGCGCGGCACCCAGGTCGTCCTCGACATGCCGCTGGGCGCGGAGAAGCACTGACCGGCTGATCCCCGCGGACAGCGCCGGCGCGGAAAAGCACTGAACCCCGACCGTATGGATACGGCCGGGGCTCACAGCTTGTTGCGCATCGGGGGTACTGCGCGCTGCGGTTCAAGGGCGGGAGGTGCGTACACGTCGTACGCGCCGCCCGAAGCACTTCGGGGGTGTCAGGCGCTTGCGTTACGCGCCCGGTTGCGGGCGGCGCGGCGCTTCATCGCGCGGCGCTCGTCCTCGCTGAGGCCACCCCAGACACCGGAGTCCTGACCGGACTCCAACGCCCACTGCAAACACTGCTCCATGACGGGGCAGCGGCGGCAGACGGCCTTTGCTTCCTCGATTTGCAGCAGCGCGGGACCGGTGTTGCCGATGGGGAAGAAGAGTTCCGGGTCTTCTTCGCGGCAAACGGCGTTGTGACGCCAGTCCATGGCTGCTCCATCTCCTCGTATGACGGGAAGGTTGCTTGTGAATGTGAACGCTTTCACGAATCCCCCCACAGGGGAAGGGCCGACAGCCAGAGATGCCTGGTGTGGTCCAGTGGTTTCAAGGGAGGGGGTTCGGGCTCTCAAGGGGGCCATTTGCAGGCCGTCCCGATCGCCATGTAGAGACTCGCAAACCTCGGCGGGGGATACAACCCCTTCCGGAAAGTTTTTTTTGATTCCTTGGTGTCGCCTGTGTCACAGCCGTACTTCCAAGGGGTGGATGCCAGCCTAAACGTTCGAGTGAAAGGACTTTTGGCCCTTCCACTCACACAATCACACGCAGTGCACGGCGTACGCCTGTGAACGTCACGCTGGATCGCAGTCCAAGGTGGTCGCCGTCCATCTGAAAGGGCAGCGGAACCTGGGAATGCAAGGTGAAGTCGGTGAGATCGTGCAGTGACGGAGCGTGTTTGCCGTGCGGCCCGCGTTCCGGTGACGAAGTGAGCAATTGCGTCGCGTAGCGGGCGACCGCCGCGGTGGAGAGCCGGGACAGGCCGAGCACGTCCAGGGCGGTGTCGAAGGACGCCTTCGGAGACGCGTATATCGGGCGATTGCCCAGGTAGGTCCAGGGGGAGGTGTTGCAGACTATGGAGAGCACGAGGTCGCGCACCGGGTCCTCGCCGGGCCGGTCCAGGGTGATCGTTCCGTGCCGGCGATTGGCCTCGCCGAGGAACTGCCGCAGCACCTGCCGGACGTACAAAGCATGGGTGGAGCGTTTCCCCCGCTCCCGCTGTTGTTCGACCCGGCCGACCACTCCCGCGTCGAATCCGTAGCCCGCGCAAAAAGTGAACCAACGGGCCGGAACCGCCTCGTCCACCGTGCCCGGAGTGCCGGCCGCCAGTCCCAGACCGACCGTTCGTTCGCTTTCGTCGCGCAAAGCGTCCAGTAGCGCGCCGGTCGCCTCGACCGCGTCATTGGGCAGTCCGAGCGCACGCGCGAATACATTCGTCGAGCCGCCGGGAACGACCGCCAGCCGGGGGAGCGCGTCGGGCGCGGGGCCGTGGTGCAGCAGGCCGTTGACGACCTCGTTGACCGTCCCGTCGCCGCCGAGCGCGACGACCAGCTCGATCTCACCGCCCTCGGCGGCCCGGCGCGCCAGGTCGCGGGCGTGCCCCCGGTACTCGGTCGTCGCGACTTCCAGTTTCAGGTCGCTCGCGAGCGCGTGCGTCAAGACGTCACGTGTGCGGGCACTGGTGGTGGTTGCCGCCGGATTGACCACAAGGAGTGCACGCATGAGCAGCAGACTACCTACCTGCCGGTACGGAGCCCACCCCCCACTCCTTCGCCGTGCTCGGTCGCCCGCCGGAGTGCGGCCCCCGCGGGCTACCCTGCTGGGGTGAGCAGCAAGCAGACCTCGCCCCCCGAACCCTCCGAAACCCCCGGAAATACAGCCCAGGGCTCCGAGCCCCCTGGCCCCCGGCCCGCCCGGCTGACCGCCGCGGCGGCGCTGGCCGCGCTGGAAGGCGTGGTGCTGGCCGCCTTCGGGGCGTACATGCTCGCCATGGGGCTGGTCGGCGACCCCGACAGTCCGCGGATGGCGGAGACGGGCGGCCTGACGCTCCTCGCGCTGGCCGTACTGCCGCTGGTCGCCGCGCGCGGGCTGCGGCTGCGGCGGAGCTGGAGCCGGGGCCCCGCGATCATCACGCAGATCATGGCGCTGCCGGTGGCGTGGACGCTGGTGCAGAGCGGCGGGGCGCTGATCGCCTGCGGCGTGGCCCTCGGCGTAGCGGCCCTCGGCGTGCTGGCGCTGCTGGTGAACCCGACCGCCACCGAGGCGCTGGGCATCGGCCCGGAGGGCCGGGCTTAGCCGGTCCGGACCAGAAACGCGCACAACGCGTACGAGATATGGGGCGGGCCCTGGAAAGCGGCCCGCCCCATATCTCGTACGCGTCCTGCTGTCGCCGCCCCGCGCCGGCCCTGCCGCTACTCCTCGACCAGCAGCTTCGCGCGCAGCTGAGCCAGCGTGCGGGCCAGCAGCCGGGAGACGTGCATCTGGGAGATGCCGACCTCCTGCGCGATCTGCGACTGCGTCATGTTGCCGAAGAAACGCAGCAGCAGGATTTTCTTCTCGCGCGGCGGCAGATCCTCCAGCAGCGGCTTGAGCGACTCGCGGTATTCGACGCCCTCCAGCGCCTCGTCCTCCGAGCCGAGGGTGTCCGAGACGGCCGGCGACTCGTCGTCGGTGTCCGGGACGTCCAGCGAGAGAGTGCTGTAGGCGTTGGCGGACTCCAGGCCCTCCAACACCTCCTCCTCGGAGATGCCCAGCCGTTCGGCCAGCTCATGAACGGTGGGCGAGCGGCCGTGCTGCTGGGAGAGCTCGGCGGTCGCCGTGGTCAGCGAAAGCCGCAGCTCCTGGAGTCTGCGCGGTACCCGCACCGCCCAGCCCTTGTCGCGGAAGTGCCGCTTGATCTCGCCGACCACCGTCGGCGTCGCGTAGGTGGAGAACTCCACCCCCCGCTCCGGGTCGAACCGGTCCACCGACTTGATCAGCCCGATGGTGGCGACCTGGGTCAGGTCGTCCAGCGGCTCCCCGCGATTGCGGAACCGCCGCGCCAGATGCTCCACGAGCGGCAGATGCATCCGCACGAGGTGGTTACGCATCTCCGCGCGCTCGTCCGAGCCCTCGGGGAGCTTGCGGAGCTCGACGAACATCGCCCGCGCACCGCTTCGGTCTCGCGGGTCGTGCTGGTGTTGCCGCTGCTGATCCATAGGGTCCGCCCGCTCCGCCTGCTCCGCTGCCGCGTCCAATCGGCCGTCTTGGTCCAATCCGTTCACCGGGTGCTCCCGGGCTTGCTGCTCCGGGACGGCCACCGCAGGGACCGCCGGTGCGCTGCGCTCCGGATTGTTCGGAGTGTCGGGGGCCCGCGGCGTCGGCCGCTCATGGCCCGGCCCCCGGGATGATGCAGTACTCACGGAGCCCCCTCTTCCGTCACGACTGTCCGGGGCCGGCGCCGCGCTTTTTGTGCAGGCTGATGCTGACCGTGCGATCCTCCGCGACGGTCGCTTCGACTTCGCCGGCCAGCGCGGAGAGCACTGTCCAGGCGAAGGTGTCGCGTTCCGGTGCGCGGCCGTCGGTGGTCGGTGCCGAGACGGTCACTCGCAATGAGTCTCCGACCAGCTTGAAGACGCAGCTGAGAACACTGCCAGGCACCGCCTGTTCCAGCAGGATCGCGCACGCCTCATCGACGGCGATACGCAGATCCTCGATTTCATCGAGGGTGAAGTCCAAGCGGGCTGCGAGGCCGGCAGTGGCCGTTCGCAGCACCGACAGGTAGGCACCCGCAGCGGGCAGCCGGACTTCCACGAAGTCCTGAGTCCCGGGCTCGCCTGCGATCTGGGACACCCTCACCTCCAAGGTGGCACAAGCTGGTTGAGCTGATACGGGCGCCGGTCGGACGCCCCTCGTACAGAGAGAGGGACGATCCGACACGGCACATGGTTCGGCTGTGACGCTATCGCGATCCGCGAGCCGGTGTCGCCCGGACGGAGCATGGTCGCGAGTGTCACTCATGGTAAGCCTACGGGTACGGACAGTGGCTAGGGGTGTGCAGGCCCAATTCGGAAGCCGTCACGCCGGGTTGACGCCGCCAGCGGGGCCGACCGCCGCGGCGAGCTCGCGCAGCGGTCCGCCTGCCAGCCGGAAGACCGTCCAGCCGTCCATCGGCTCGGCGCCCAGCGACTTGTAGAACCCGATCGACGGTTCGTTCCAGTCCAGCACCGCCCACTCGAAGCGCTGGTATCCGCGCTCGACGCAGATGCCGGCCAGCGCGGCCAGCAGGGCCTTGCCATGACCGCCGCCGCGCGACTCGGGGCGGACGTACAGGTCTTCGAGATAGACGCCGTGCGTGCCGGTCCAGGTGGAGAAGTTCCGGAACCACAGCGCGAAGCCGACCGGCTCAGGGCCCGCCGGGCCCTGAGCTATCAGCGCGAAAGCGGCCGGGTGCGCGCCGAAGAGCGCTTCGAGGAGCTGTTCCTCGGTGGCTCTCGCGTCCTCCACGGCGCGTTCGTACTCCGCGAGTTCGCGGATCATCGCGCGGATCGCGGGGACGTCGGCGGGAGTGGCGGCTCGGATCATGGCCCCAGATTAGCGCCAGCCACCGACAACGGGAGGCGACCGGCAGAACCGGGCGGATGCTCAGACGATCCCCGGCATATCAAGCGGCCCCGGACAGCCTCGACGGCCCCGGAAGCTCTCACACGATCGAGAGATCCACGAAGCACCACCGCCAGCTCTCACCCGGCTCGTACGAGCGCATCACCGCGTGCCCGCTCTCCTCGAAGTGGCCGGTCGCGTGCCGGTACGGCGAGGAATCGCAGCAGCAGACCTTCCCGCACACCAGGCACAGCCGCAGTTGTACCGGATGGCTGCCGACCGCCAGGCACTCCAGGCAGGTGTCGCTCAGGGCGGCCGGCTCGGGGCGCGGCAGTTCTGGAACGTGCGGGCACTCGCTCATGATGGCCAGGTTAGATCGCCTGAGCGGTCCGCGCCGGGTAGGAGCGGCGGTACCGCACGCCAAGCAGCCAGAGCCGATACCGCGGACGACACCGCCGAGCGCCTCAGCGCGAAGACGGCGACGCCGACGGATGGAGACGGGCCGGAGCCGATGGACGTACTGCCACTGCTGATGCTCCTCGCGGGCAGCGCGGCGATCGCGGGCCTGGCCCGCCGTACGCCGGTGCCCGCACCGCTGCTGCTGGTCGGGGCCGGGCTCGGCGCCGCCTATCTGCCGGGCGTGCCGGACTACGCGCTGGACCCGCACATCGTGCTGCCGTTGCTGCTGCCGCCCCTGCTGCACACGGCCGCGCTCGACAGCTCGTACCTCGACCTGCGGGCCAATCTGCGGCCCATCGCGCTGCTCTCGGTCGGATATGTGCTCTTCGCGACGCTCGCGGTCGGCTTCTTCGCCTACGCGGTGGTGCCGGACCTGCCGCTGACCGCCGCGCTGGTGCTGGGCGCGGTGATCGCCCCGCCGGACGCCGTCGCCGCGACCGCCATCGCCAGGAAACTCGGGCTGCCCTCCCGTATCACCACGATTCTGCAGGGCGAGTCCCTGGTCAACGACGCGACCGCGATCACCGCCTTCAAGGTCGCGCTGGCCGCGGCGGTGGGGGAGGGGGCGACCTGGTCGGCCGGCCTTGAGGAGTTCACCCTCGCGGCGGCGGGCGGCGTCGGGGTGGGACTGGTGCTGATGGTGCCGCTGCACTGGCTGCGCACCCGGCTGCGCGAGCCGCTGCTGCAGAACACGACCTCGCTGCTCATCCCGTTCATCGCCTACGCGGCGGCCGAGCAGGTCGGGGCCTCGGGGGTGCTCGCGGTCGTGGTCGTCGCGCTGCACATCGGGCACCAGTCGTGGCAGGTCGACTTCGCCACCAGACTCCAGGAAGCGGCGGTCTGGAAGATGGTCTCCTTCCTGCTGGAGTCGACCGTCTTCGCCCTGATCGGGCTGCAACTGCCTGTCGTGCTGCGCGGCCTCGGCGCGTACGGCGTCGCGGAGGCGCTCTGGTACGCCGTCGCGGTGTTCCTGGCGGTCGTGGTCGCGCGCTTCGTCTGGGTCTTCCCCGCGACGTTCCTCCCCCGCGTCCTCTCGGCGCGGGTGCGCAGCCGCGAACCGGACACGAACTGGACCGCGCCGGTGGTCGTCGGCTGGGCCGGGATGCGCGGGGTGGTCTCGCTCGCGATCGCCTTCTCCATCCCGCCGGCGGTGCACGGCGGCGGCCCCTTCCCGGCCCGCAACCTGGTGCTCTTCCTGACCTTCACGACCGTGATCGGCACGCTGGTGGTCCAGGGCCTCACGCTGCCGCCGCTGATCCGGCTGCTGAAGCTGCCCGGCCGTGACGTCAAGGCCGAGACCCTCGCCGAGGCGCAGGCCCAGAGCGAGGCGTCACAGGCCGCCGAACGCCGCCTCGAAGAATTGCTCACCGAGGAGCGCAACGCCCTCCCACAGCCCCTCACCGACCGGCTGCGGACCGTGCTGGAGCGGCGGCGCAACGCGGTGTGGGAGCGGCTGGGCACGGTCAACGCGGAGACCGGCGAGTCCGCCGACAGCACGTACCGGAGGCTGTCGCGCGAAATGATCGGCGCCGAGCGGCAGGTCTTCGTGGAACTCCGGGACGCCCGGCGGATCGACGACGAGATGCTGCGCACGCTGCTGCGCAAGCTGGACCTGGAGGAGGCCGCGGCGTACGAGGAGGGAGCGGCGGACGGGACGGGGTGAGCGAGGGGAGGGCGGCCGAGCAGGACCGGCCCCGCCCCCGTCACCAACGTCCCGCCCCCGTCACCCGTACCCCACCCCGCCCGTCACCACAGCCGCGAGCGTCGTACCCGAGCCGAACGCGCCCTCCTCGGCGAGGGTCGTCAGCCCGAGCAGCGCCTTGGCCACGTAGAGCCGCTCCAGCGGCAGCCCGTGCCGCTCGGTGAAGTCGTCGGCGAAGGTGTCGAGGGCCGGGCCGCGCTTGGCGTAGCCGCCGCAGTGGAAGCGGTCGTCGAGGCTCCAGCGGCCGGTCCGGCCGCCGAACGCCTCGGTCTGGAGCCGGCTGACCTCCCGGTCGAGGAAGCCGCCCTTGAGCACGGGGAAGCCGATCGCCCGCTGGTCCGGCGCGAGCCCCGCCGCGAGTCCGGCCAGCGTGCCGCCCGTGCCGCAGGCGAGGGCGACGACGTCGGCCCGCCCGCGCAGCTCCTCGCCGAGCGCGGCGCAGCCCCGCGCGGCGAGGGCGTTGCTGCCGCCCTCCGGGACGACGTAGCAGTCGCCGAAGCGGGCCCGCAGCCCGTCGAGGAGTGCGCCGAGCACCTCGGGGTCGGCCTTGCGGCGGTAGGTGCCGCGGTCGAGGAAGGTGAGCCGCATGCCGTCGGCGGCGGCCCGCGCGAGGGAGGGGTTGAGGGGGCGCCCGGCCAGCTCGTCGCCGCGGACGACGCCGACCGTGGCGAAGCCGAGCAGCCGGCCGGCCGCGGCGGTGGCGCGCAGGTGGTTGGAGTAGGCGCCGCCGAACGTCAGCAGTGTGCTGTGGCCGGCTTCGGCCGCGGCTCGAAGGTTGGGCACGAGCTTGCGCCATTTGTTGCCGGAGAGCGCGGGGTGGATCAGGTCGTCCCGTTTGAGCACCAGCCGGAGGCCGCGGCGGGCGAACCGCCCGTCCTCGATCTCCTGGAGCGGGGACGGGAGCCGCGGGCGCAGCGCTTCTGGGTCCGTGTCCGGCGTGGTGCTCACTCGCCCCTTGTCGCCGGATCCGGCTGGGACCGGAGGGGCGGGCGGGGCGGGTGGGGGGTGGGTAGGCAGCGGAGGCGGAGGGAGGAAGGGAGGACGTGTCGGGCCGGGTGCTACTTCAGCCGGTCGTGGATGCGGGCACGCATCGCGTCCATCGTGAAGCCGCGCGGATCGACCTTGCCCGGCTGCCATTCGAGGTGGCCGATGACCGAGCGCTCGGTCCAGCCGTGATGGCGGCAGACAGCGGCGGCGGCCTGCTCGATCGCCAGCAGTTGGGCGTCCGGCCAGGGGTCCTCGCCGTCGCCGAGGTTCTCGCACTCGAAGCCGTAGAAGTGCCGGTTGCCGTCGGTGTTGGCCTCGTTGTCCGGCGGGAGCAGCTTCTCGGCGATCACGGCTCGCAGCACGTCGTCATCGCCGCTCCCGGCGTGGTTGGAGCGGCCGTAGCCGACCAGATGGACCGTGCCGTCCTTGGCGATCATGCCGTGACAGAGCGGTCCTGGCAGCCCGGCGTAGCCGTCCCGGACGATCTCCACGGTCCTGTCGGTGCCCGAGGTCACGGTGTGGTGGATCATCACGCCGTGCACCGGGCCCCACGGCCCCTTGTGATTGCGGTTGTGCGTGCGCCAGTCGCCGACTTGGGTGATGGTCAGGCCCTCGGCCCGGAGCGCCGAGAGGAAGTCGCCTGCGGACATGGGTGGGGACATGGCCGGCTCCGTTTCGGGTCGCGGCGACCGTCTGCGGGCCGCCTCGTATGCCCGCTTTTACCGGAGCGAACGCGCGCCGCGCCAGCCTCCGGACCAGCATTCGTACGGCGTGCGAGCCCTTTCGGCCGCCCGGAGCCTCACCCGTCGTTTCGCGTCACACGCCGCGCAGGAAACCGTCCCCGTGAACGCTGATGTGGCTCTCCAGGGCCGTCAGCGCGCTCTGCACGGCCTGGGGCGAGCCGCTGCCGCGCTGCTGGGCGTAATAGGCGCCGCCCAGCTTCTTGAGCAGCTCCGCGCCGGCCCGCTGCTGCTGTACGTCGTCGACCTTCGCCTTGCCCTGAGCCAGGCCGCGCTGGGCCTGCTCCTTGGCGCGGTCCATGAACCCTGCCATCGCTGGTCTCCTGTCGATCGGTACGGCGGTAGGCGGTACAGCCGTACGTCGGTACGTAGCTGCGCGCCGCCCTCGCCCGGTGACCTCACCGGGCGCAGCGGCCACACACCAGGTCAACGGGCCGGCAGCCGGTCGGGTTCCCTAGGGTGGGGCCCGTGACGGTGGACTACCAGGCGGTTCTCGAAGAAGTGGCGGCGCAGGTGCGCCCGCAGATCGGCTGCGGGCAGGTCGCGCAGTACATCCCGGCGCTCGCCTCGGTCGCCCCCGAACAGTTCGGCATGGCGGTGGTCGACGTGGAGGGCGGCGTCCACGGCGTGGGGGACTGGGAGGTGCCGTTCTCGGTGCAGAGCATCTCCAAGACCTTCACCCTCGCGCTGGTGCTCGCCCGCGACGGCGAGAAGATCTGGCAGCGCGTGGGCCGCGAGCCGTCCGGCAACCCGTTCAACTCGCTGGTGCAGCTGGAGTACGAGCACGGCATCCCGCGCAACCCGTTCATCAACGCGGGCGCGCTGGTGATCACCGACCGGTTGCAGTCGCTGACCGGCGACGCGAGCAGCACCCTGCTGGAATTCCTGCGCACCGAGAGCGGCAATCCCGACCTGGGCTTCAACCCCGCCGTGGCCGCCTCCGAGACCGACAACGGCGACCGCAACGCGGCCCTCGCCCACTTCATGGCCGCCTACGACAACCTCGAAAACCTCGTCCCGTCCGTCCTGGAGCACTACTTCTGGCAGTGCTCGGTCGAGATGAGCTGCCGGGACCTCGCGCTCGCGGGCCGCTTCCTGGCCCGGCACGGGCTGCGCGCCGACGGCTCCCGGCTGCTGGCCCGCAGCGAGGCCAAGCAGGTCAACGCGGTCATGCTGACCTGCGGTACGTACGACGCGGCCGGCGACTTCGCGTACCGGGTGGGCCTGCCGGGCAAGAGCGGTGTCGGCGGCGGCATCATCGCGGTCATCCCCGGCCGCTGCACGCTGTGCGTATGGAGCCCGGGACTGGACGAGCGCGGGAACTCGGTGGCGGGCGTCGCGGCGCTGGACCGCTTCACGACGCTGACCGGCCTGTCCGTCTTCTGACCACGCTCTGGCGGCCCGCTCTTTCGACCACGTGCTTCCGGCCATGTGCTTCCGACCAGGCGCTTCCGGCCACGGCAGGGCCCGCGGAACGGGCCCGTCCCCGGTGGCGTGCGCCAGGGGGCGGGGGCATCGTGAGGACAGGAGGTGGAGCGATGCTTCACGAGATGCGCGCGCAGTACGAGGAGGGCGTCCCGCCGGGCGATCCGGACGCCCCGGTCATCATGTGGCACATGGTCCGCGAGACCGGTACGACGGCGATGTGCGGGCGTGAACTGGACGCGAAGGCCGCCACGCGGTCCGCCGACGCGTGGGGCGCGCAGACGACGAACTTCTGCCACACCTGCGGTGCGATGTACCTGCATGAGGTGCCCTGACGGGCGGAGCGGTCGTGTCGGCGGTGGGGGCCGCGGGGGCCGTGCGGAGTCGTCCGGGCCGGTGCCATGCTGGACGTATGTACCGGGAGAGGCCGTCGTCGATGCCGGCCGGCGCGGTCGTGTGGACCCGTACGGCGGGCGACGGCTCGGGCGGGCCGCTGCGCGTGCTGCCCGACGGCTGCACCGACCTGATCTGGGCCGGGGGACAGCTGCTGGTCGCCGGTCCCGACACCCGCGCGCACCTGACCCACGACTCGCCCGGCTCCTCCTACGCGGCCCTGCGCTTCGCGCCCGGCACCGGCCCCGCGGTCCTCGGTGTCCCGGCGCACGAGCTGCGTGATCTGCGGGTGCCGCTGAGCGACCTCTGGCCGAGCGAGGCGGTCCGCCGGCTCGCCGAGCGGGTCGCCGACGCGGACGACCGGGGCCGCGCGCTGGAGGGCCTCGTCGCGGACCGTATGCGCGACGAGGCTCCGCCCGACCCCAAGCTGTCCGCGATCGTCGCGGGGCTGGACCGGGGACGGCCGGTCTCGGCCGTCGCCAGGGCGGTCGGGCTCGGCGAACGCGGGCTGCACCGGCGCTGCCTGACCGCCTTCGGCTACGGGCCGAAGACCCTGGCCCGCGTGCTGCGGCTGAACCGAGCCCTCGACCTGGCCCGCGCGCATACCGCCTTCGCCGAGGTCGCGACGGTCGCCGGCTACGCCGACCAGGCCCATCTCGCACGCGAGGTCAAGGCGCTGGCCGGAGTGCCGCTGGGCGTGCTGGTCAGCCCGCGCTAGACGCCCCACCGGAGCCCGCGGGGTCGGCGGGCAGCGCCGCGAACAGGTCCACGGTGTTGCCGTCCGGGTCCTGGACGGACGCGTAGCGCTGCCCCCAGAAGGCGTCCCAGGGCTGCTTGTGCCCGGTGTACCCGGCCGCGAC